>JBEBGH010000044.1:0-22574 GCA_040081565.1 Pirellulaceae bacterium | reverse complement strand
CCTCGTCGCCACGCGTTACAACTCGGCCATCAAGCGGTTCTACACCAGGCTGGTCGCCCAAGGCAAACCAAAAAAACTGGCCCTCACCGCCGCCATGCGGAAACTCTTGACAATCCTCAACACCCTCGTCCGCACCAATCAACTGTGGCAGGACCGCAGCGATACAAGAGTGGCGTCGTAACCAACGTTTAGTCACCACGCACAAGAAATCAACGTCGATGTTGCCGAAACAAGCAATTCGTTTGAGCAACCAAAATCGTCAATGCACCGAAACCACTGAATAACCCTCATCGAGTTGCACCCCTGCAGAGCCCGACTCCGTTTCTCAAGCTCCAAGCATTCTACCCGCGCTCTCCAATCAATGCACTGAAACCCATGCCTCAAAAAACCCAACCTCAACCCCGCCCGAAAACTCCAACCCACCAAAAAACGGAATTCGAAAATCTTTTTTCGAATCGCCTATTGACCTAAAATAAGTCCGTCGCTGACACCTTTGCCTTTGCCCCAGTAGTCTTTCCGCGAGTTTCTCACTAATGCGAGACCGTATCGAGATTCGTTTTGGTGTACCGATTGGTGTACCGCCGCTTGAATGACTCTTAAATCAGGTTCAACCGGCGCAAGTTGCGAAATTGTAAAGGTGCGTACTTCTTGATGTCTGTTGCCTGATCAATTTCTGAAGTATTGTCTACTGCAGAAATGACAAAATTGTCTGTGATAGAAATATGATCTTCCCAGGAAATGGCTTGCAACGCCACGACTACTTTTTTGAGTACGCGCTTGATTGGGTCGATACCATTAATAACCTGCAACTGAAGCCGACAAGACTCAAGCAGGTTTTCGTCGGTAAAAGCGATCTCCACGTTGCCTGGCAATTCTCGCAATTCGTCGGGAGCCCACAGGTAATACGCCCGCTCCGCTGACGGAAATGCGTTTGACTCAAGCATCGTAGCATTTCCCAGCAACAAGAAGGGAGGCCATCCCGCCGCTGGATCTTCATTGCAGTAACAAAGTAACATGCAATAGTAGCGCTGGCCTGCAACCGCTGCTTCTTTTACCAACGGTGGAATCTGCTCACAAAGCATGTTTTGGATAGAAAGACCAAGACTCGCGGAAGTAACTCCCTTGGGCAAGCGGGTATACTTAATCTCTTCACCGATTTCGGAATTCACAGTGCCATCTTCGTTCAGATATTCCTCGGTGATTTGTTTTAGACCTTCGCCGTCGTGGCGATACGATTGTCGAATCCTGGCGTAGACTTCGACTTCTCCCCACGGCTCACCAGCAATCTTTTTTGGTCGATGATTCCACGCCGTTGTAACAACCGTATGAAGGTTATTGCCATCCCATTGATAATAGGAACTCAATCCACGCGATGCGCTCAAGCGGTGATGCTCCAATAGGTGTGATTCTCTATCCAGAACGAATCGCATTATTTCTTCTGCAATAATTTCTATATAGCTGCCTTCATTACTCACGATGCATTGCCATTGGTCGTTTTGACTGTTTCCAATGAGGCGTATCTGTCCATTGGAATCAATTCCGTGCTTGTGATCGTAGGGATCCAGCTTCGCACCCTCTTTCAGCCATTTCCACGGCGTGCCCCCATACAGTTCTTTTTCATAAGGAATTGGTAAACCGGCCATGGGGCCGGTCGCGTGCCGAGAAGACACAATTTCATTGGATAAGCGAGCAATTTCTGCAGCAAAACGATCGCCATCTTCGTAGAACGAAAATGATTCTCTAAGTAGCTTTGGGTCAAAGGCCATACGTGCACTTTCGGAATAACTTTCACATTCACCGGGCCACAGCGGTCGCGGTTTGCAATTCTGGATGAACTGCAACGATCCAGCATGGGTACAGCGTGTTCTCCTGTAGTCCCAGTCTCCCATTTCAACTCTTGGCATGACTAGATACTTGTGGAACGCGGCGACAACGTCCTCGCTGTACCGAGTATTTCAACGACGTCAGGCAAATTAGTTTAGTCCTCGAACACTCGGAAAAACTAGGTTTTTGGTGTACCGTTTGGTGTACCATCTAGGTCACCAAGAATAAAAAGCCTCAAAAAAGCGGCAAATCTAGCACCCCCGGCAGGACTCGAACCTGCGACCAACGGATTAGAAATCCGTTGCTCTATCCGCTGAGCTACGGGGGCGGGTGGCGTTTGACGGCTGACTACGAAAATAGCATCCCAGAACAAGGATTTACATACCCCCTGCCAGGTTCGCTTCGAAAGTCTTGTTTGCTAAACGATCCGCCTTTGTTGCGATATTTTTGCCAAGCGTCGAATTTGCACAATAATTCCGTTTGCTTGAATTCTTGTGTGCGATCTGAAGTTTGCGCGCCGATCAGACGCCACGAAGGGCGATGCGCTGGTCGGCCATGGCGGCGTCGTGGTTGGTGATCCAACGGACGATCCGCCAATCCAACCAATCGGAATCCGGATCGCCATGCGTGGATCCCACAAATCCCAAGTGACCGCCGTGCGGCACGAAAATCGTATCGACCTGCGGTGACATTACCCAATGATCAAAAATCTTGATCGGGATCAGCGGATCGTCTTGCGCGGCAATGATCACCGTTTGCAAATCGATGTCACGCAACTGCGGACCGCTGCTGGCCTGTTCGTAGTAATCGCGAGCACCAGCAAAGCCATTCACGGGAGCCACAAATTGGTCGTCCAGGTGCACAAGTCGGTTGGGCAACTTCTTGAGCCCATTGTCGAACAAACCCGGAACCGACCGGCGTCGGCGTTCCAAACTGGCCTTGAGCTGCGTGCAAAAAAACAAATCGTACAACCGGTTGCCCCATTGCCGCATGTTGCCCGAACAATAAATCAGATCGATTGGCGGCGAAACGGCAATCGCCGAATCAACGTACTGCGGATGATGGATGGACCAGCGCCCACACAGCTTTAAGACGATGTTGGCCCCGAGGGAAAAGCCGAGCAGCGTCAGCGGGCTTAACGGGCTGAGCCCATGCACGGCCTCAACGACGGCTGCCAAATCATCGCTCGAAGCGGCATGAGCATGCCCGCGCGAGATCGTTTCGCTGTCTCCCGCCCCGCGCATGTCCACGCGAATCGTCCGGAACCCGCTGCGCCGAAGTTTCTCGCCCACCCGCCGCATGTAGGTCGAGCGATGCGAGCCGCACAATCCATGCAGCAAGATTACGATCCGATCGCCTGTGATCCACTTCTTGGGAATGTTGTCGTGAATCACCAATCGATCGTTGTCGGGCAAGCGAACGACGTAACGCTGAGTCGGATTCTTCGCCGGCTTGATCGGCGAAAAAAACGAAGCCACGGTCTGGAGATGGGGACTGTCCAGAAACCAGAAGGGGCGAAACGGCGGATGATCGGCAACGAACATAGGTGGCGTTTTGGGATAAGACTTTGCAAGAGGTCAATGATACGCTTGCAAGTCGCAGCAAGTTTTCCTTATTGGTTTGCGGACGATTTGGTGACTTGGATGTAATACAAATCGGTAGCGACTGCGAATTGATCTTTCGTCAGCGGAGTGGCCATGGTCTGCCACTCAGTGGTCGGTGTAATCGTTTTCCAAGCCTCAGCGGAACCCACGCGCACGGGCATCGCAAAAGCCGCTTCATCGGCCACCCAGCGGTAGGCGACCTCCTGCTTCGCCTCGTCGAATTTCAACTCCAACTTCGGCAACGTTTTGTGCCGCAAATATTGGTTGAAGACGGGGGTCAAGTCCGTACCGAACCGTTTGTTAAACAGTTCGACAAGCTCTTCGGTCAAAATATTTTTGTACTTGAAGGTCTCGTAGGTTTCCCGCACGAGGGCCCACCACTTCGCGTCGTCGTTCATCACGTTGCGGAGCGTGTGGAGAAAGAGGGCTCCCTTGAAGTACATGTCCTGGTGCGGCGTTTGGTGCAGCCCACGTTCGGTAATGATCGGGTCCGAGTTGGCAACCTTTTCTTTGTAACCATTGGTGTAGCGCAACGCGTCGTTGTAGCCAAAAATTTTCTCGACATACATGCACTCCAGATACGTCGTCCAGCCTTCCTGTATCCACATATCGGAAACATCCGCCGCGGAGACCGCATTACCAAACCACTCGTGGCCGCTTTCGTGAATGATGATGAAGTCAAATTTCGGACTGACGCCGACACCTGTCCAGTCCCGACCGCCGTAACCATTTCGAAAACCGTTGCCGTAGGTCACCGCGCTTTGATGTTCCATGCCGGTATAGGGAACTTGAATCAACTTGAAACCATCTTTGACGAACGGGTACTCGCCAAAGTAATGAATGAAGGCCTCCATCATCGGACGCGTCTGGGCGAATTGATTCTTGGCTTTTTCCAGATCCTCCGGCAGAACGAAGTAATCCATCGTGAGCTCGCCCAGTTTTTCGCCGAACTGGACGTACTTGCCGACGTTGATCGAGACGTTATAGGAGTTGATTGGATAGTTGACGCGGTAATTCCATTTCGTGTAGCCGTCGCCAAGGTCGACCTTGTCGATGAAGCGACCATTGGAGACATTCGTCAGGTCGTTGGGAACGGCGATGCTGATGTCCATCGATTCAACTTCGTCTCGCCATTGGTCTTTGCCGGGCCACCAGAAGCTGGAGCCCTCGCCCTCGCAAGCCGTCGTGATCCACGGGCGGCCTGCAGGGTCGGTTTTGAAAGTGATTCCGCCAAAGCGGCCTTCCGCTTTGGGTTTTCCGGAATAATAGAATTCGATTTGTTGTTCGCTATTGTCCGGGAGCAGCTCCGGGAACTCGATGAACACCGCGTTCATCTCCCGTTTGAACTCGAGTATTTTGTCTCGCCAGAGGATCTTGTCGACGGCGAGATGCTCGTAGAGATCGAGTTGGATTTTGTTACCATCCTTTAACATGCGGAAGCGAATCGTATTCTTGCCTTTTAGTGATTTCTCCACGGGGTCAACGCGAATGTCCAGGTGGTAATACAGCAAATCGTTGTTGGCTCGCAGTGGCCCGTATTCGCCGCGCAAGATATCGGCTCGGGTTGGCTGATTCTGTTGGGCCAACAAGGCGCTCGACGGAACGAGCCAAATGGCAACTGCCATGCCGACCACCGCTAACAACACGGACCTCAAAGTTGTTGAATTCTCTCGATGCACTAGCCAATCTCCCCAAAAATGTATTTCAAAAAAGCACAATTGGCGTTTACTTTTGTTGGCCAAATCCCGCTGCGATCAGATCGTTGGCGTTGAGCGTCAGAGAATAAGCGTGATAGCCAAACCGCTTCAAGATTTCGACTGCGGCCTCGGAACGAATCCCCTTCATGCAGTGGGTGATGATCACTCGATCCCGGGGTAATACTTGTTCAAGCGGGCGAGCGTCGACAAGAGTCTTTAAAACGCTCAGCGGTAACGAGATTGCGCCGTCGACATGACCGGCATCCCATTCGCGCTGCTCGCGAACATCGACAAGGACGGCTTCTCCATCGGCGATTTGTTTACGCGCCACATTGACATCGCTGGGCAGAGCACTGGAGGGTGGGGCTGAGCCCGATTGAGCGGGACGCGAGCCACCGGAAAAAACTCCGGCCAACCAACTTTTTTTCTCGTCTGTCATTCGTTTTGTTTCTCAAGTATTTGAGTTAGTAGTTTTGAAGTACACGGCGGTAGGTTTTATCCTTGCCGACATGCGATTCCATCCGAATTGAAACCAAAGCTTACCCTTTGTTCAAGCAAGCCCTCTCAACGCCATATCGCTTGTCGACTTGTTTTCTTTGCTATCGCGGCCTTGGGAATTGGCAGTCTACGGATTTCAGCGAAGCCAGCGACTAATGCTAGCGACGGAAAACTTCCCCATTATGCCCGAAAGCCACCTAAAAGGAAAATGCCTCGCAGTTTTCCTAGCCGATGAAAAAAGGAAGCCAAAAATTATTTTTGGCGTCATCCTGAATTTATTTCCTCGTGGTGAACAAGTGCTGCCCCCCGCACAGGCTCATTACCGAAACTGCTTGACGATGGACAAGGCCCTTGGGCTGTTGATCCTGTTCGTTGTTGCGCTGACGATTCTCGCGGGATGCTCAAGGGTCGACTATCGTCTGCGGGCTGATCGCGATGCCCAACATCTTTTGGCCTCGCGCGAGACAGACCCATTGTGGAGAATTCCCGCGCGTCCTGTTGAAGCGGTCGGTCACTCGCGGTTGTCCGATCCGAACGATCCGGACTGCAGTCCGCTGCCGCCAGACGATCCCAACGCCAATCACTTCATGCGTCATCCGGGCTGCACTTACAATTACGACTACGATGGAATTCCGGTTTCATCTTCCATCGAAAACTATGAATACTTGAGTTTCTTGCCAAAGGACTCCCAAGGGCAAATCGAAATCACACCCGAATCTGCGATCGAGCTGTCGCTGGTTCACAATCGCGATTACCAAACTCAGTTTGAACAGATTTATCTCAATGCCTTGTCGTTGTCGGGCAATCGATTTGAATTTGCAACGCAGTGGAATGGCGGTGGTGGAGTTGATTACCGAGCTGCGGGGATTCCGCCCAACGACTCCAGCCTGCTGACACTATCGGATCGGTTTGGATTTCAGCGTCAGTTCGCGCGCGGCGGCCAATTTGCGACGAACATGGCCAACACGATGTCCTGGCAATTTGCGGACGGCCAATTTTCTTCGGCGGGCGGCAGCATTGTTGCCGCGTTGACGTTGCCGTTGTTGCGCGGTGCCTGCCGTTACGTGCGGCTGGAGGGGCTGATCCAAGCCGAACGCGACCTGCTTTATCAAGTTCGCAACTTCGCCCGCTTTCGCCGTCAGTTCTATTTCGACGTATTGAACAGCTACTACAGCCTGCTGGGGCAAGTCCAATCGATTCGCAACACTAAGATCAACTTGGACAGTCTCGAGTTGAACCTGCTGGAACACCAGGAATTGCTGGACCGAAAGATGGTCTCGCAAATTCAAGTCGACCAAGTTTTTCAACAATATCAAAGCGGTCGCCTTTCGCTGCTCTCAGCCGAACAATCGCTGGCCGATTCTTACGATCGTTTCAAATTTCAATTGGGATTGCCGACGTGGGCGAAGATCAACATCGACGAAAAGTTGTTGCGGCAATTTGAATTCACGTCGCCGGAATTGGAAAAACTACAAGCGGATATTGGTGACCTGTATTCGGAATTGTTGAGTTTTCTGCCTCCCAATGTGCCCGATGACGCAAAAGCAAAAGAGTTTTTCGATCGTTACACCCAACTCCTCGAACGCATTGAACAGAAGTTTCCGATCGTCAAACAAGAGTTCCAAAATTGGCAAAAGCATCTGGAGACTTTTGATGAAGAAACGGCTGAAGCCGACGATCGCCTGGACATTACGCAGCAAAAGCAAATCGCCCGCCAGTTGAGTGAGCGATTCGATGACTTGGAAAGCAGCATCAAAGAAGACTTTGCAAGTCTGGAAGACCTGCGACGCTCCACCGTTGATTTAGAATCGATTCGGCATGAGGAATTGTACAACCCTGAAATTCCAGTGGAGGTAACGCGATGGAATCGACTTCAACGCGCCGTCGGCCGTCGGTTGCGTGAACATGTTTCCGAATTGTATGTCGCCGAGATCCAAAGCCGAGTGTTCGTCATCGATCTGGAACCAGTCCGGCTGAACCAGGAAACGGCGATGCAGTTTGCGGTCGAGAACCGACTTGACCTGATGAACAGCCGGGCCCAGGTTGTCGATGCCTACCGGCGTGTCGAGGTGGCCGCGAACGCGCTGAAATCTCAGTTGGATGTCCGAGCCGCTGCGAATATCGGGACCGATCCCGGCCGAAACAATCCGCTGGGCTTTGATGCCTCGGCCAGTTCTTACACGATTTCCGCTGACTTCGACGGTCCGCTGAATCGATTCAATGAACGCAATGCCTATCGGGCCGCCCAAGTCGCTTACCAGCAGGCCCGTCGGCAATACATGGCCACCGAGGACTCGTTGCTGAACACCATCCGCGCTGATTTGCGACAACTCCGAATTCAGCGATTGAATTTTCAAATCGCCCGGCAACAGTTGATCGCCGCGACGCGCCAGGTTGACGAAGCACAAATCAATCTCCGAACGGCGACCTCCTCCAACACCAACCTGACGCGCGACTTGCTGCAGTTTTTGCAAGGCTTGCTCGATTCCAAAAACAACTTGATCCGTAGCTGGATCGGTTATCAGACTTCGCGGATCGCCCTGTTCGTCGATTTGGAATTGTTGTATCTCGATGAGCAAGGAACTTGGATCAACGAAGCCCAATCGCTCAATGAATTGCAGTCGTTGGTTCAGGGAATTGACGAACGCGCAGAGCTCAGCGAGCTTTACGGCATTCTGCGCAGCCCGCTGTTCCAAACCACCGAGGGGGACCTTGAACCGAAATCCCCCAAGACGGAACCCGAACCTTCGACGGATGAAAATAAAGAAGAGAATCAGCCGCTCGACAATTCCGCGGCCGAATCGACCGAACCGATGATTGACTCAGGAGTTGAGCCTGCCTCATTGGAAGAAACACCCACCGATTTCCCGATGACCTTGGAAGTTTCCCCAGCCTCACTTCCGGCCCTGACGAATCCATTACGGGCTACCTCGAAAAGGTAACGCGGCTTTTTTTTCGAAATCATGGCGTTTTTTGCTGCCGGTCGCCGCTCTTATGTTGCCCTGCCGCACAACAATCTTTGTAAAAAACCTGCACTTTCGAGTTTTCCTTTGGGTAATAATCTTGAATGATTAAAATGGAATCTCAAAGATAGATTGATCCTTTGGAAAGTCGAGTGACCATGTTGCATCCCGCGGAACAATCGCAGACCTTCACCAAAAGTCGCCGTTCGGCCCTTGGCGGCCTTGTGCGCTGGGTGGTTGCGCTCGCACTTCTGATTGGAGTGGGCTACGCGGTCTACTTGTGGGTGGCTGGACAAATCGGGATTTCTGAGACCACCAGCGAGGGGCTCACCTACACCGTGGTCAAACGCAACGTTTTCGATTCGGTTGTTGAGCGGGGAACTCTGGAAAGCCAAAACACCGTTCGCGGTGTCTGCGAGCTGCGCGGTTGGGAAAACAAGATCATCTTCATCGTTCCCGAAGGTTCCTTTGTCAAAACCGGCGATACGGTTGTCAGATTTGACAGCACCAACATCGACAAATTAGTCGCCGAAAAAGAATCGAAGCTGATCGAGGCCGAAGGCAAACTGGAGCAGGCCAAACAAGCGCTGGAAGTTCAAAACAATAAGAACGAAAGCGATATCGCGGTAGCTGAATTAGAACTAAAACTGGCCGAGCTGGATCTGCTGAAGTATCGCGATGGAGATTACATCGCGGACAAAGCCGACAAGCAGCGGAATATTAAAGAGGGCGAGGCCGAACTCGAAAAGTTCACTGAAGAATTGGCCAACTTAAGAGCCCTCGTCCGAAAAGGCTTTCGCTCTCCCGATCAGTTACGCGAGCTGGAATCGCGCGTAAGCAGTTGGGAATCTCGAGTCGAGCGCGACCGTCAACAATTTCGCGTTCTGACCGAATTCGACCATCAACGCAAAATCACGGAGTACGATGCCAAGGCCAAGGAGTCCCATCGCAAACTCAATCGAGCCAAAACTACGGCAACCGCGGAAACCAAAAAAGCCGAATCCCAAATTGCGGCAGCCCAGAGTGAAGTGGTGCTCGTCAAACGAGAAATGGAAGAGTTTGCCGAGCAAAAAAACAACTGCGAGATCAAGGCGACTCAAGAAGGAACGGTGGCATACGCCAACCGGGAGTGGTTCGACGACAACGACAGAATTCGCGAAGGCGCCACCGTCCGCAATCAACAAGAGGTTTTCTTTCTGCCCGACATGTCGAAGATGCAGGTGAAGGTAAATTTACACGAGTCAGTGGTTAACAAAATCAAATCGGGAATGCGGGCTTCAATCCGCGTCGACTCTGATCCCGACATGCCCTTCCAAGGCAAAGTCAATTTTGTTGCCGAACTTGCGACCAGCAGTTTCAGTAGTGCAAAAAACTATGAAGTGATTGTGTTGGTCGACGCCATCCCGCCCGGGCTTAAAATCAAACCAGGGATGACAGCTCAAGTTGAAATTTCGATTGGTATTTATGACGATATGCTGGCGATACCCATTGGTGCAGTGACGGAGCATTTTGAAAAGTCCTACATCTATGTTCGCGAGGGAATCGGCGCGATTTCGCGGCGAAGTGTAACGATTGGCCGGACGACCCATTCGTATGTCGAAGTCGTCGAGGGGCTGAAGTTAGGTGAAGTCGTCATGCTCGACGCCTACCAGCGAGGCCTCGAAGATTTTGGCGACGCCGAGCGAAGCGTTGATTCTTTTGGCAAGTCCAAAACCGAACCGGCTGCTAACGGAGCTCAAGACGATGCCACTCCATCAGCCACCGATTCGCCGCCAACCACAGCACCCACAACCAGCGAACCCGTTCTCGACAGTGACGGTCTGGACACTGGCGGACTTGGCTCAAGCGAAGTCAAGGAGTAAATCGATGCTGCCCTCTGTCACCCGTCTGCGCGGCATGGTTCTAACCGCCTTTCGCAGTTTGCAGATGCACAAACTGCGATCGCTGCTGACAGTCTCGGGTTTGGTCTTTGGTGTCGCAAGCGTCATTGTGATGTTGGCCGTTGCCGAAGGCGCCAATCGCGAATCTCAGCGTCAAATTGAATCACTCGGGGTCAACAATGTGATTGTCCGCAGCGTTAAGCCTGCTGCGAACGAGAGTGTCAATTTCCGCCAATTCGTGTTGGAATATGGTCTGACCTACGAAGATTTGCGTCGGATTGATGACACCATCCACTCCGCTGTTAGCACTACCCCGCTGCGCGAGTTTACGGAAGAAGTCCGCTATAGCGCCAACAAACTCAACGCGCGTGTCGTCGGCATTTTCCCAAGCTACTTTTCCAGCAACCGTCTCGTACTCGCCCGGGGCCGATTCCTGGAAGAATTGGATCTGAAGCAACGGTCGAACGTATGCGTCATCGGACATGACTTGGCCAAAAAACTGTTTCGACATCAGAATCCGATTGGCCGATCGGTTCAGGTTGGGAACCAGAATTTTTTTCGGGTCGTGGGAGTAACCGGATTTCGCAATCCTTCTGCGGGGATCGGCTCCAGCCTATCTGCGCAAGACTACAATCTCGACGTTTATATTCCGCTGACGACCGACCGAAGTCGGCATGGCGACATCATTTTCAAAACAGAACAAGGTTCTTTCTCGCGGACAAAACTGGAGATAAGTCAGATTACCGTGCAAGTACGCGATCGCCATCAGGTGAAAGCAACAGCCCAGGCATTGGAAGGCCTGCTTGGTCGCTTCCATCCGAAAAAAGATTTTTCCATCACGATTCCTTTGGATCTTTTGGAACAGGCCCAAGCCACGCAAAGAATTTTCAACGTGGTGCTAGGGGCAACTGCAGCGATCTCATTGCTGGTCGGCGGCATTGGAATCATGAACATCATGCTGGCCAGCGTTAGTGAGCGGACTCAAGAAATCGGAATCCGCCGCGCCTTGGGTGCTACGCAAACGGATATCGTTTTCCAGTTCCTGGTCGAAACGGCAACGCTCTCGATCTTAGGAACATTGATTGGCGTGACACTGGGCATCGCGGCACCGCCATTGGTGTCTGCACTGTCAGGGATGGAGACGTTGATTACGTGGTGGTCGATCTTGATCGCCGCCTTCGTTTCACTCGCAGTTGGTCTGACTTTCGGAATCTACCCGGCGCGTCGAGCGGCGATGCTGGACCCGATCGAAGCCTTGCGAAGACTTTAGGTTTGCTAAAACAGTCCTTTTGGGCTGCTATCGGCGTCCTTTCCTTAGTTGCGGCATAGTGAAATGCCAACGATAATGGGAGGACGAATTGCAGCCGCTGCAAACGTGCCAGTTCACTGCCAAGTGCAAGACGACTTGGGATGGCCCGTTTGTTTTCACCTTGAGAGGGACGCGTTAATGACTGCGTTGTTTGACAGCCGCCGAGGCAGGCTTTCTTTGATATTTGCTGTGAGCTTTTGGCTGCTATCTGCCGTGAGCCAAATCGGTGCCGCACAGGAAAAGAAACCTGAGGAAGAGGCGGCAAGTATTTCGTATTCGCGTCAAGTTCGTCCGGTTTTTCAAACCCACTGTCTGGGGTGTCATCAACCGGCGAAAAAGAGCGGCCAATACCTGATGACCGAATTCGGGTCCTTGTTGGCGGGCGGTAACAGTGGCGACGCGGCAATCGTACCGGGGAAACCCGACGAGAGTTATCTGATCGAACTGATCACTCCGGTCAACGGCCAAGCGGAAATGCCCCAACACGCTCCACCGTTGAGCAATTCCGACGTGCAATTAATCCGCCGATGGATCGAAGAGGGAGCCAAAGACGACTCGCCGCCCACAAGGTTGCTGGTGGATCCTCAGCATCCGCCGCAATACACGCGGCTGCCTATCGTTACCGCGCTTGATGTTTCTCGCGATGGAAAATATTTGGCCGTAAGCGGCATTCATGAAGTGGCCTTGGTGGATTTAGTCAGCGGGACCAACGTTCGGCGTTTGATCGGCCGAAGCCCGCGAATCGAATCGGTCAGCTTTTCCCCCGATGGCTCACGGTTGGCGGTGACGGGCGGCAAGCCCGGCGAGTTTGGCGAAATTCAAATTTGGGATCTTGCCACAGGCGAGCTTCTTATTTCCAAGTCGATTACGGGAGATACTCTGTTCGGCGTCAGTTGGTCCCCCGATGGACGATTGGTTGCGTTTGGTTCGACCGACAATACCGTGCGAGCCCTTGAGGCCGAATCGGGCAAACAAGTCTTATTCCAAAACGTTGCCGAAGACTGGATTCGTGACACCGTGTTTTCAGTGGACGGCGCGCATTTGATTTCTGTTGGTCGCGACATGACCTGCAAGTTGACGGAGGTCGCGACAGAACGTTTCGTCGACAACATCACATCGATCACACCGGGCGTTTTAAAGGGCGGGATTTCCAGCGTCGCGCGGCACCCATCGCGAGACGAGATTGTCGTCGGCAGTGCGGATGGCATTCCCAAACTCTATCGCGTTTTCCGCGAAACGAAGCGAGTAATCGGCGACGATGCAAATTTGTTGCGCGAGTTTCCGCAAATGCCCGGCCGAGTTCAAGCAGTGGCTGTTTCGCCGGACGGTAAGCGGATCGCGTTCACCAGCGGCATTGATAATTCCAGCGAAATTCGCGTGTTCGGATACGAGTTTGAGACGAAAGTCCCTGACGATATCAAAGCGATCAATTCGAAGGTCGGAAGAACCGAAGAAGAAAAAAAACGCCTTCGAGAATTCTTGACCAGTGATTTGGTGCAACAGGGAATCGTTCAGATCGACGATGGAGCCACTTATGCATTGACGTTCACTGCCGACGGCAATGGCGTGATTGCATCGGGCTCCAGTGGGTTGATTCGCGAATTTGATGCGGTGACGGGAGCCCTACGACGTTCGTTGCAAGCCTTCGAACTTACTCCCGCAGAGTCAGCGATTGTTAACGCAACGGATCCGCTTCGTTTGCCCGTTCTTAAAGCCGAAGGTCCGGCGATTGCAACGAACTCCGGAAATCTTGATCCGATCGACCGCTTGGTGGTGCTGCCGCAGAATTTGAATTTCCAAGCTGCCGGCGAGTACGCCCAAATGACTGTTGTGGCAATGTATGCCGACGGTTCTCAGCGCGATGTGACGGCACAATGCAGTTATAGCGGAGCCACCGACGAACTTGTTCACGTGAATGAAAATCAACTCGTTGAACCTCGCCGTGAGGGGAGTGGCGAGTTGGTTGTCAATTTCGAACAACTCTCGACGCGAGTGCCGGTGACCTGCCGCTTCACGACGAACGTCCCTGTCGACTTCGTGCGCGATGTGAATCCGGTACTCGGCAAGTTAGGCTGTAACGCCGGGACGTGCCATGGTTCGCAAAACGGCAAACGCGGATTCAAGCTGTCGTTGCGCGGCTACGATCCGATTTTTGATGTGCGCGGGCTGACCGATGACCTTTCCTCACGGCGCGTCAACGTTGCGGCACCAGACGAAAGCTTGATGCTGCTCAAGTCAACGGGCCAAGTCCCGCATGAGGGCGGCGCACTCATCAAGCCCGGCGATAAATACTATTCGCTGATCCGTGCCTGGATTGCTGACGGGGCAAAACTGAATCTGTCCGCAGCGAAGGTTGCCTCGATCACAATCGAACCGCAATTACCTGTTTTGCCCGACGCGAATCATCGACAACAGATGCGCGTGGTCGCCAGCTACACCGATGGTTCCACTCGCGATGTTACACGAGAGGCTTTTCTGGAAAGCTCGGATCAGGAGGTCGCCACAACAAACAATGCCGGTCAAGCGATTGCGCGGCGACGGGGCGAGGCGGCGATTTTGGCTCGCTACGAAGGAGCTTTTGCGGCGACGACATTGACCGTGATGGGAATGCGCCCTGGCTTTTTCTGGAGCGAACCGCCGGCCTTCAACGAAATCGATCGCCTCGTGGCCCGTAAATGGGAGCGAATGAAAATCGTGCCCAGCGACTTGTGCAGTGACCACGAATTCTTGCGGCGCGTTTACCTCGATTTGACCGGCTTGCCGCCGAACTCGGAGACAATCAAGGCATTTTTGGCCGACGGTCGACCGACTCAAGAAAAGCGAAATGCGGTCATCGACTCGTTGATCGGCAGCCCGGAATTCGTCGATCATTGGACCAACAAATGGGCCGACTTGTTGCAAGTCAATGAAAAGTTTCTGGCGGCAGAAGGGGCTGCCAAATTTCATGCCTGGATTCGTGAGCAAGTTGCCAACAATGTACCCTACGATCAGTTTGTGCGCAGCGTGATGACCGCGAAGGGTTCCAACGCTGAAAATCCGGCGGCTGCTTACTTCAAGATTCTGCGAACGCCGGAAGACTTGATGGAAAACACAACTCACCTGTTTCTGGCAACACGTTTCAATTGCAACAAGTGCCACGATCATCCTTTCGAAAAATGGACGCAAGACCAGTACTATCAAACCGCGGCGTTCTTCGCGCAGATCGATCGGGCTCGAGACCCGGCCAGCGGTGATCGTTCGATCGGCGGAACTGCTGTGGATTCCGCTACGCCACTGTTTGAGCAGATTACCGATGCTGGCAAGGGCGAAGTGGTTCACGATCGCACGAAGAAAGTCACGGCGCCTGCCTTTCCTTTCGACAGCCAGGTCACGCCCGCAACCGAACTTCCGCGTCGCGAACAGTTTGCCGAGTGGCTGACTTCGCCAGAGAATCCGTACTTTGCCTCCAGCTTTGCCAATCGAATTTGGGGCTACCTGCTGGGCATGGGGTTGATCGAACCGATCGACGATATTCGGGCAAGCAATCCGCCAACGAACCCGCAACTGTTGGCATTTTTGACGAAGGAATTGGTGGACCACAACTTTGATACGCGCCATTTGATTCGACTGATTTGCCAGTCGCGGGTGTACCAATTATCGGTTGCAACCAATCCGCTGAACGAAGATGACCGCATGAATTACTCCCACGCCTTGCCGCGCCGGCTGCCGGCCGAGGTGTTGTTTGACACGCTCTACCAGGTTACGGGGAGTCAGACCCATTTCCCCGGCGAACCGGCAGGACGTCGTGCCGCACAACTGCCTGACGCAGGAAGTAAATTGCCCAGTGGGTTGTTGGCGACTCTGGGAAAACCGGTTCGCGAAAGTGCCTGTGAGTGCGAACGCGGTAACGACCTGCATCTCGGCTCGGTGTTGGCTATGGTCAGCGGGCCAGATCAGGCGACTGCAATTGATGATCCCAAAAATGCCATCGCTCAACTGGCCAATTCAATTACGGACAATCGGCAACTCATTAATGAACTTTATTTTCGAATTCTCAATCGACCGGCGACTGCCGACGAAACTGAACTCGCACTGATGGCTTTCAACGACATTGAGGCCGATCATGTGCGACTGTTACAAGCCCGTGATCAACGCTCGGCAGCGGTGTCGGCTGATTACGAGCGGATTGAACAGGAACGCTTGGCCCGTTTGCAAACGGCTGAAACCGAATTACAAGCCTTTGTCACGCAAACCGACCCGGACTTGCCTAAACGCGAACAAGCACGTGCTGATCGACTGACGAGTTTGCGGGAACAAATTCAACAATTCGATTCCTCGATTGACCAACACCTGGAAAAGTGGCGTGCCGATCATCTTTCAACCCTCCAGTGGCATCCTGTGCTGGCTGCCGAATTAGCGAATACCAGCGGTGCGACCCTGAAACGATTGGCCGATCATTCGATTCGGCAATTGGAATCGAAAGGCAAAACAGAGACCACCATAATTGCGGTGACCGACCTGTCCCGAATTTCAGCCGTGAGACTCGAGGCCATGTCGGCAGATGACTTGCCCAATCGTGGCCCCGGTCTGGCGGATAACGGAAATTTTGTGATTAATGAATTCAGCTTGGAGATGGCTTCTCCAGAAGCTCCCGACCAGTGGCAGCCATTAAAATTGAAAACGCCGTTGGCAGACTTTTTCCAGGAAGGCCTTTCTCCAGACAACCTGATTGACGGCGATCCACTCAATCGTGGCTGGGCAGTCGTGCCACAAGTCAGCAGGACCCATTGGGTGACGTTGCAACTAGAGTCGCCATTGGCGCCGGCCCCCGGAACACGCCTGCGGTTCAAGTTGCATCAGAATTTTGATAACAAACATCAAATCGGGCGCTTTCGCATTTCCCTGTCGCCCAGCACTCAAAACGTCGGCGTCAGTGTTTCTGGCGAACTCCTGGAGACGTTGGCGGCGGAACCTGCGACTTGGAGCGAGCCGCAACGCAATGTGTTCCGGCAGTTACTACGAAGCGGCAGCCCAGTTTTGAGCGGCTTGAAGAGCGACCTGGCGGCAACCGAACAACCTCTCGCGATCGATCCGGGCATCGTGCAACGGCGGGAGCAGGTCAAGTTGCTGTCGACGGCTACGCCGCGTGACGCCGAGCTGGTTCGTTTAGAAAAAGATGCTGTTCAAAGCCAATTGCAGCTCGACCAGTTGCGATTGACTGCGGCTCAAGATTTATCCTGGGCTCTGATCAATAGCCCGGCGTTTTTGTTTAATCACTAATCAAGTTTTCTCCGATGAACTCGTAACACAAAGGATCGAACCATGTTCAGAATCGTTGGTCCCAAGGGCAAAGACCTGTGCGATCCGCATTTGGCTCCCTCCCGGCGCGATGTTTTGCGGGTGGGCGGGTCCGGAATTCTTGGCCTTTCGTTGGGCTCGTTGTTGAAGTTGCAATCCGCTGTCGCGGCGTCGCCTCTGAGCGAGCGGCCCGGTTGGGGCAAGGCGAAGAGCATCATCATGGTCTATCTCCAAGGTGGTCCGAGCCATATCGACCTGTGGGACCCGAAGGAAGACGTGCCCGATAACGTGCGGAGCGTTTTCAAGTCGATCTCGACGAAAATTCCGGGGATCAATTTCACCGAAAATTTGCCGAAGCTCTCGCAGCTCAATGATCGTTTCACCATGATTCGTTCAATGAGCTATTCGCCCAATGGCTTGTTCAACCATACAGCCGCCATTTACCAAATGATGACGGGTTACACGACGGACAAAGTCAGCCCTTCGGGGCAGCTGGAGCCGCCGAACGCGAAAGACTTTCCGAACTTTGGCTCGCACCTGATCCGTATGCGGCCAGTCGATGAACCAATGTTGCCGTTCGTGATGCTGCCTCGGCCGTTGCAAGAAAGTAATGTGATCGGGAAGGGGGGTTCTGCCGGCTTTCTAGGGAAGGCGTTTGATCCCTACACGCTGTTCCCCGAAGGCGACGACATGGACATGACCAAAATGTCCCGCATCAAGATTGACGATTTGAAACTGCCGGATGAGGTCTTCTCCGTCCGACTCCAGCGCCGCGCACGTCTGCGCGATCTGGTAAACAAACAGATGCCCGAAATGGAAAAGGCAGTCGAAAGTTTTAAACTCGATGAACATTACAACCAAGCGTTGAACCTTGTGGTGTCGGGACGAGCGAGGGACGCGTTTGATCTCTCCCACGAAACCGAAGCAACGCGCGACCGGTATGGGAAAACTACGTTTGGTCAAAGTTGCTTGCTCGCGCGCCGATTAATCGAAGCGGGGACTCGTGTCGTGGAGGTGATCTGGCCCAAGGTTGCCAATTCCGACAATCACTCGTGGGATCAACACGTTCAACTGAGTCAACGGATGAAGGAACAATCGGGTCCAATGTTCGACACCGGCATCTCAGCGCTGATCGCCGATCTGGACGAGCGCGGAATGCTGGACGAAACGATGCTGGTTGTCGTCGGTGAATTCGGGCGAAGTCCGCAGCGTGGTGTCAGCACGTCGGGTAATGATAACGATGCCGATGGTCGAGACCACTGGCCGTACTGTTACACGGGGATCGTGGCCGGTGCGGGAACCCACCGCGGATTGGTCTACGGAAAATCGGACAAGACGGCTTCGGCCCCGCTCGAGAATCCGGTCCATCCCACGCAATTACTTGCGTCGATCTATCATGCGTTTGGGATCGATCCGGAAATGATGGTCATGAACCATCTCAACCAACCGCGCGAACTCGTAAAGGCCCAGGCGGTTACCGATTGGTTTGCGTAACAACTGAGGAAAAACCGCCACGGATTACATGGATCGCCGCGGATGAATTAACCGTGGTTCTTGAAGACCATGACTTTGACAATGGTCTTGGCGCGTTGGTCTTCGATTTCGAGTTTGCCTTTTAGATCGTCGATGAATTCTTTTTCTTCGGTCTCGATCGAACCATTGGAAAGCACGATATCGACTGCGTTGGCAAAGGCCGATTCGCGCAGCTCAGGGGGAACAACCGGGTAACACTTTTGCAGTAGTTTTTCCGGGCCGCCTTTTTTCAATTGTCCCATCAGGCGATCAAACAGGCTCCCGAATTGCTGTTCGGAGAGTCGTTGGAAGAGCTTCTTTTGGCCAAGGATCAGGAAAAGTGCGTGAGCCTCTTCATCCGCAATATGTCCATCACAAGCCGTCGCGCACAACAGCACTCCGGCGTAACCTTCTTGCGGGCCGAAGGGTGCTTCTTGAAACAAATTTCCATCTTCGAGTACATCATCAAACAGTGACATGAGCAGTGCCTTGAAAAAATGTAGGGGATGAAGGGAGCAGTCTGCCGCGTTCGTAACGCTGCGAGGTTAGCCTTTGTTTTTGATCACCATGACTTGAGCGATCGCCTTGGCGGTGCCGTCGTCGACCTGCAGTTTTTGCCGAAGCTTATCGATGAATTCTTTTTCTTCGGTATCGACGACTCCATCTGCCAACACGATGTTACAGGCATTGGCGAAGGCCGCGTTGGCAAGGTCTTTCGGGAGTGTCTCTGTGCAGCCGTCAATCAAAGCATCGGGGCCTTTTTTCTTGAGTATCCCCATCAACTTGTTCATGACCTGTGAGAACTCTTTTTCATTAACCCGCTGGAACAATCGCATTCGACCGATGGCAGTTGTCACATTGGCCGCTTCATCGTCAGAAATATGCCCATCACAGGCACTGGCCGCGAGCAAGATACCCGCAAACGATTCTTGAGGAGTCAGTTTTCGCGGGCTCTCCATTCCGCCAAATAGTGAATCAAAAAGTCCCAATGTTCGATCCTTATTTTATTAGTTGTCGAATCTGAGCCATCATTCCACGGTGGGGCATTATGACGGACAAATTATGACGTTGCAAGGAATCAGTTGCCTGGGATTTTTATTTTGACAACCTGCAAAATGCTGCCGAAATCGTCAGTCCACAATACCGGAGGAGTCTGGAACTCAGTTAGGTGCGGGGCGACACGCGGACGCTTCAGAAATTCGGCGTTATCCGTCACCAGCATCCAATCGCTGGGATAGAGACGTTCATTCCCCGCAACAGATCGCTCCGGTACGTCAAATACCGTGATCGGTGTCATTTGTGCATGATGGGCGAGCGCGTGGACCACCGGTCTCAAGTCCAGATAGTGATTGGAAATATGAATCGCGACAATTCCACCTGGAGCCAGATGTCGACGATAAACATCCATTGCTTCGCGCGTCAGCAAATGGCGGGGAATTGAATCACCTGAAAACGCATCAACGATTAACAGATCAAATTCCCGAGACAAATTCTGCAGCAAGTCGTTCTCTAACAAAATCCGCGCGTCGCCGAGCAACGTTTCCGTCTGCGATGGCGTTTCCTGACGATAGGTGAAGTAACGATCGGCTAACTCAATCACGGCAGGATTGATTTCGTAAAATATGAAAGAATCTCCCGCCCTTCCCCAGGCCGCCAAAGTTCCCGTCCCGAGGCCAATCACAGCGATCTTGATCGGTTTACCCGTGTGTCGCAGCGGGTGTTCGGTAAACGCCAAGCCAATTCCGCTGTCTGGCCCGTAATACAGGTTCGGTTTGTTCTTGATATCCTCGCGCAGAAATTGTTGACCGTGCCCAATGCGACCGTTGAAGATTTCGCGGAAGGTTCCGTGGATTGGCGATTCATGTTCGCCCACGCCACAAATGCCGAAGAAGTTACGCTTTAACTCCAGCGTCTTTCCCTGCTGTTGACTGCGCCCAAAAAACGCTCCGACAGCGACGACTTGGATTAGAAAAAAAGCAAACACGATCCCCAGGTTGGTGTACAGCGCCAATGAAACTACCGGACGGAAATGTGTGTACAGCCCGACCCCCCAGATCAAACCGACTACGGCCAGCGTCAGAGGCGAAACTAAGGCACCAGATTCGCTCGGATTCGTCACCAGCCACAACGAAAACAGAAAGACCACTCCAAACGTCGCGAGCCATAAGAGTTGGTCCATTCTCGTTGCAGCAGTTGACTTTTCTAACAACCGCGGAGGAAGGAACTTGCGGGTCAAGTGCTGCCAACCCAGCAGACTCAGCGCCACAAATAAGACGGAGGCCACGACTCCCAAACGAGCCACCACAACTAAACGAATCAGGTCTTGCAGGTAATACGAACTAACCACGATCGCCGAAGATGCCAGGATCGATACGGCCAGCATGACTCGGGTCAATGAGACCCCATCGCGAACCCAAATCCAGCGCCCCAAAGTCACGCCAATCGCGGCGACCATCGCCACCGGAAGTTCATGGAATCGCTGAAAAACAAGCGCCGCAACAACGACCACCAAGATCCCTCCGAGCGCTCCGCCGACCGACATCATCAAGTAATAGAGTGTCAAGCTTTCATGGTCGGGCTTCATCCGCGCTAACTCTCCATGACAAGTCATTACCGCCGAAAAGAGCATCGTGTTATAAATCGCAAATTGACCGAAGAAGCCCAAGCTGGTGGGCTGCACCAGACAAATCACCGAGGCCAATGAACTACAGATCAACAGCGTGCCAAACAAATCTCGTCGATACCATGCCGGCCGATCGAAACAGATAATGAAAGAAATCAAATACAGCGAGAGCGGAACAATCCACAGCATGGGCACTACCGAAACGTCTTGGGACAGCTCGTTAGTGACCGCCAACAGGAGCACCGAGGGAATCGTTGCCAGAACGACCCACGCCAGCAACTTGAGGAACGAGATGCCTTTAGGAATTAGCGCGGCCGTAGAACAATCCGCCGGCGCGATTTCCTTAGTGGCACGCAATGTCAATACGGCGCACCAACTGCAGCTGACAACAAACAGAACGTAGCCGATGCTCCACATCCAGGCTTGATTTACAATCGACGTCGTCGGTTCAAAAAGCAATGGATAACTGATCAACGCCAGAAGTGACCCCAGATTTGACAGCGCGAACAATCGATAGGGCGACCGCCCTCGAAAATTCTTGGCAAACCAGGATTGAATCAAGGGACCGGTAGTCGCCAACAAACAATAGGCGGGGGCCACCGTCAACAATAACAATTTGATAATCGACCAAGATGGATCTTCGACGCCGGTTGGCTTCAGGGCAGCACGAGGAATGATTGGCAACGTGATGAGAGTTGTCACCATCACGGCAATATGGATTAGCGCTTGGACCTTGGCCGGAATTCGCCGAGCGACGACATCCGAATACAGATATCCAATCAACAGTGCGATCTGGAAGAAGCACATGCAAGTTGTCCAAACCGCCGGAGATCCTCCGTACCAAGGCAGAATAAAGCGGGCGATAACCGGCTGTACCTGAAAAAGCAAAAAGGCACTCAAAAAAATCGTTAACGCAAACGGAAACATCGCCCCCCGCTAAATCAGAACCACCACCGAACCACGAGCTCGAGAAAAGTCAAAATTCTAATCAGTTCCCAAGTAAAATGGGGCAACGGTCAACCGACGCTAGGGAACGTACCGAGAAGCTAGCTTTCCCAGCCTTTCCAACTGTTAAAGCCAACGAATTCAACGCGATTTTTGCCTTGCACACGGAAATTAGAACTTTTTTGGGCGACCGAATTCTGCTACAAGACTTCTTCAAGAACCGGCCTACCGGGTCCCTGACGGCATAATATCAAACGTCTCGATACCATGACGAACTCCGAACAACCCGCTACTCATCGAATCAAACGCGAGGCCAAAATCGGGTTCGCGGTGTTTCTCTTATTATTTGGTGCCTTCAGCTACATTGTCGTCGACCGAATCATTTCGAGATTCACTTTTGAGAGAGATGATTTTGACTCGGTTCCTCTGGCACAACTGATTC
>JBEBGH010000318.1:0-6423 GCA_040081565.1 Pirellulaceae bacterium | reverse complement strand
ATTCGGACTTGCCGTATGATCAGTTCGTTCAATGGCAAATCGCGGGTGACCAAATCGAGCCGCAGAATCCATTGGCCTGGATGGCGACCGGTTTTTTGGGTGGAGGTGTGTTTCCGACCCAATTGACTGAAACTGAATTTGAGAAGACTCGGTACGACGAACTGGATGACATGGTTGCCACAACCGGTGTGGCGTTTCTAGGTTTGTCGATTGGTTGCGCTCGATGTCACGATCACAAATTCGATCCTCTCGCCGCCGAAGATTACTATCGAATGGCAGCGACTTTCGAACGAACCATTCGTTCGGAAAAGACCTTCGACCTCGACCCGGCCGAGAATGAACGCCGGCGATTGCAATATGACGCCAAGTTGAAAACGGCTCGCGATGAGCTTGCCGTGTACGAGAAAACCGGCCTGCCAAAGGAATTTCATGAATGGTTGGCAAACGAAAAAATTGACAAGAATCTCTCAAAATGGCAGGTGGTAACCGGCGAAATATCTTCAAGCGGTGGGTCTTCATTTCAACGACTTGCCGACGAATCGTATCTGGCCCAAGGACAACCGCCCAATCAGGAAGTCGTCACATTCACAGCACCGCTTGGAAAACCAATTGCCGCCCTGCGGATTGAGGCGTTGGCCGACGCTTCGCTGCCCAACAAAGGCCCAGGCCGAGCACCTAATGGAAATTTCGCCTTGTGCAAAGTCGAGGTTTTCGTCGTTGGCAAAGATGGAACGCGGCAGAAAATGCAACTCAGTTCGCCACGTGCGACCTTTGAACAAGACAAAAATTCGTTGGCAGTTGCTTCGGCCCTCGACGACAACGCAAGTTCCGGTTGGGCTGTCGATGGACAGATCGGTCGAGACCATGCCGCAGTATTTGACGTCGCTTCACCATCGTCAGTTGCCGCTGACGAACGATTGCAAGTGGAATTAAGCTTTACGCACCCCAACCCGCGGCACGCGATCGGTCGTTTGCGAATATCCGTGACCGATGCTTCTGCCGCTGTGGCCGAAGTTGGCGAAGTCGGGCCGCCAGAAGAAATTCTCAAAGCCATCGCTAAACTTCAATCGCAAACATCGGACGAACGCCATGCATCCGAACGCGACAACTCTGCCGATTGGCAACAAGGACTCGCATGGTTTAAATCGCAATCGGCCCGATATTTAGCGATAACCAATGCGGTCGCGGAAATTGAAAAGGCTGGGCCAGGAATTCAACTCACCACGGTTCTGGTCTCCAGTGAAGGCCTACCGCACTTGCGCCATCACGCGGACGATCGTGGCTATCCGCACTTTTACAATGAGACTCATTTGTTGCGTCGCGGAGTCGTGACGCAAAAAGTCTCGGTTGTCACGCCCGGCTTTCCCGAAGTCTTGCGAAAGGCTCCTACCTCGGCCGTCAGCACCAGCGAGGCGACCAGTGAACCGAACCAAGCCCGTCGACAGTTGGCCGAGTGGATGACCGATATCGAGGCGGGAGCAGGCTCGTTGGCTGCGCGGGTGATTGCGAACCGACTTTGGCAACATCATTTTGGGAAAGGCATCGTTGCCAGTCCCAATGATTTTGGCGAGATGGGTGACCGCCCTTCGAATCCCGAACTGTTGGATTGGTTGGGACAAGAATTGGTCGAGCAGAATTGGCGGCTCAAGCCGTTGCACAAGGCGATCATGACGAGCCAAACCTATTTGCAAGGAAACAAATCCGCCAACGACCCGCATTCTAAACTTGATCCGGAAAACGTTCACGTTTGGCACCGCGCACCGCGACGCCTTGAGGCCGAGGCGATCCGCGACTCAATGCTGGTGGTTTCTGGCGAACTCGACTCGAAAATGTTTGGACCAGGAACACTGGACCAGAACATGAAACGCCGCAGCGTCTATTTCTTCATCAAACGCAGTCAGTTGATCCCAAGCATGATGCTGTTCGATTGGCCCGAGCATTTGGTGAGCATCGGTCAGCGGCAATCCACCACGGTTGCTCCGCAGGCGTTAATGTTTATGAATAGCCAACAAGGACGTTTGTATGCCGAGTCGTTCGCGCGGAGAATCGCCACGGACAACGCTGAAAACACAGTGGCTGCCGCCTATTCCACTGCCTTCGGTCGCAAACCGACGCCAAGCGAAACCAAAGTCGGTGTTGAGTTCCTCGCGCGAGCGAAAGAACTGCGAGCGGGGGCCGAAAAGGCTGAGGCCGAACGATTGGCAATTGCCGATTTTTGCCAAATGCTGATGAGCATGAACGAGTTTATTTACATCGACTAAGATCAAGGCGAAACGTTCGCGGAAAAGAACTATGAATAACGAACAACATCGTTTAGGTTTTGGGGCGACGCGGCGCGAGTGGCTTCGTCGCGCGGGTTGTGGTTTTGGAATGATCGGTCTAGCGGGGCTGCTCGGCGAGGAATCTGTCGCTGCATCGCGGTTGGTCGACGATTTGGGTGCGCGAGCCTTGGATCCATTGGCGGCTTTACCTTCACATTTTCCAGCCAAAGCTAAACGTGTGGTCTGGATTTTCGTCAATGGCGGACCAAGTCAAGTCGACACTTGGGACTACAAGCCGGGTTTGGAAAAAGCTGACGGCAAATCGATCAAGGAATTTGATTCGAACTTCTCCAACACCACCGGGTTCTTCAAAGATGCGGTGGGCAATTTGATGAAGTCGCCGTTCGAATTCCGCCAGCGAGGGAATTGCGGAAAGATGGTTTCTTCGATCTTTCCACACTTGGGTGAGCATGTCGACAAGATGGCGTTCATCCATTCCGGCTTCACCGAATCCAACAATCACTCTCCCGCTCTGTTCGCAATGAACACGGGGATGGCACGGATGGGATTCCCTTGTGTTGGTTCGTGGGTGACCTATGGACTTGGGAGCGAGAGTAAAGACTTGCCGGCGTTCGTGGTGATGAGTGATCCCAAGGGACGTGGCTTGCCGAAGGGTCATGCTGCGAATTGGAGCGCGGGTTTCTTGCCCGGCGTCTATCAAGGTACTCAACTGCGGCCGACCGGGGACGCGATCGACAATTTGAAGTTGCCGCAACAAGTAACGAGTGCGACGCAACGCAGTCAATTGGATTATTTAAAACAGCTAAACCAGTTGCACCTCGAACAACATCCTGGTGATTCTGATTTGGCGGCGCGCATCGAGAGTTTTGAATTGGCTTATCGAATGCAAAGTGCAGCCCCGGCGACCCTCGATTTGGCGGAGGAGCCGGAACACATCCGAAAACTGTATGGGTTGGATGACCCGAAATGCGAACACTTCGCGCGACAATGTGTGATGGCTCGCCGCTTTCTCGAGCGAGGTACGCGTTTCGTTCAAATCTATTCGGGGGGAATGGAGAACGAGCGTTCCTGGGACGGCCATATCGACATCAAAGGCAACCACCAACAGTTTGCCGATGAAACGGATCGCCCAGTCGCTGGTTTATTGTCAGACCTTGAGCAACGCGGCATGTTGCAGGACACCTTGGTCATCTGGTGCGGCGAGTTTGGAAGATTACCCATCGCGCAGACTGGTGAAAAACCGGGACGCGATCACAATCCGCATTGCTTTTCCGCTTGGATGGCCGGAGGGGGCGTAAAGGGCGGAATTAGCTATGGGGAATCGGACGAGATCGGCTACAAGGCAGCCGTCAACCGCGTCCATCTGAATGACATGCACGCCACGATCTTGCACTTGTTGGGCCTGGATCACGAGAAGTTAACCTATCTCTACAACGGGCGCAACTTCCGATTGACCGATGTTGCGGGGAATGTGTTGACCCCGCTTCTCAGTTAATTGACTTGCTTTGCCGGTGTCTTTGCGATTAACGTGCGCGTTGAGTTGATGACCGTTGGCCTGGACTTCGCTGTGGACGGCGAGCAACCCGAACCGTGCGGGGACCGCTGGTTGGCACTCGACCGTAAGGTTGCGATGAGTTGTCTTGGCCTTCAGTATCCCGCTTCGTCTCGGGCTTTCGTTCGCGTCGCGGACGCTCGCTGCGAGAGTTGGCTTGCCGCGATCGTGGGGCACGTGAAGAAGAATCCGCATGACCTCTTCCGCCAGATTTCGCTGCGCGTTCCGAGTCGCTGTGTTTTGGTACAGGTATGCCAGCCAACTGGATCACTTCGATTTGGCGGCCGATCAGTCGTTCGATGCCGCGGAGGTATTGACGCTCGTCGGAGCTGACGAAGGAAATCGATTCGCCTTCCGCACCGGCTCGCGCCGTTCGTCCGATTCGGTGAACATAGGTTTCCGGAGTCTCAGGCAAATCATAGTTGATGACGTGCGAAATTCCCGGCATGTGCAGACCACGTGCAGCGACATCGGTTGCGATCAGCACAGGCGGACTATCGGACGAGAAACTTGCCAAGGCCCGTTCGCGAGCGTTTTGACTTTTGTTGCCGTGGATGGCGAGTGCGGGAATCTTGGCTCGCTCAAGGTGTCGCACCAGCCGATCAGCTCCATGTTTCGTTCGGCAGAATACCAGTTGGCGTTCGCCCGCAGTGTTCTGCAGGAAATCGATAAGCGCATCCGACTTCCGCGATTGGTCGATGAAGGCTACGGATTGTTTGATCTTTTCTGGTGGTCGTGCCACGACATTGGCCTTCACCGTTTTGGGATTCTTCAGCCATTGTTCGGCAAGGCGTTGAATTTCCGGTGGCATGGTGGCCGAGAACATCAGCGTTTGCCGCGCTCGGGGAATTTTGGCGACGATTCGTTTCATCGGTTGGATAAAGCCCATATCCAACATCTGGTCGGCTTCGTCCAACACCAGCACCTTAACGTGATTGAGATCGACGAACCCTTGCTCCATCAAATCGAGCAGTCGGCCAGGCGTGGCGATGACGATATCGACACCGGCCCGCAAGGCTGTGACTTGGGGATTCTGCGAGACGCCACCATAGATCACCGCTTGGCGTAGGCCCAACGAGCGGCCGTAAGTCGCAAAGCTCTTTTCCACCTGGTTGGCCAGTTCGCGAGTTGGTGTCAGCACGAGTGCCGAGATTTTTCGGCGACGCGCGGCAGGTTGACGGGAATCACCGGAGCGAGAATCACCGGCGCGGGAATTGGCATCAATGTTTTCGCTTGCTGGTTTGGCACGAAACAGGTTCTGGATAATCGGCAGGGCGAATGCGGCGGTTTTTCCGGTTCCCGTTTGGGCACAGCCCAGCAAATCTTCGCCGTCGAGAATCGCCGGAATAGACGCAATTTGGATGGGAGTCGCCACGGTGTATTTCAACTTTTGCAGCGTGGACAGAATCTTTGGGTCGAGACCCAGACTTTCAAAACTCATGATCAACTTTCTTAAACAGGGAGAGAGCGCAGCATCAGCCGGTCTCATAAATGGTTCGCCCTGAATAGAAGCTCGGGCATGATGCCGAGTGTCGACCACACAGAACGAGTCCCTCGCAACAATGCGAGTGGAATCTGAAGGGCAAACTTATCGGTTCTTGGTCGAGCAGAGGTGTTCAAGTGGGTGAGAAGCAACAGCCGGGAAACACATCCGGAAGATTTCTCCAAGTTGACCGCACCAAACCGACTTACAAGTCGCAAGCGAACAAAAGCAACGGCAAGACATTTTTTAAGAAGTTCGCCGGAATAGCCCTTTGGTACTTTGAATGTACCGCACAGAACCAACGAGTCAAGGCGAATTCCCCAGCTGGCACCTGGAATCGACCAGATAAGTCACAAATCGTCACTCAAAAAACGCTGACCCGCCTCGCTTACTTCGCTCTACCATTCGCTCGCAAACAGTTCACATACAGGAATTCAACGATCGGTGTTGGGTCGTCAAGTCCATGCGGATGATGATCGATGCCTGGTTTGCGGATCAAATGAATGATGCCGCCCAACGCCTGATACCGAGAGGCAAGCAGACCCGTATTTTCTTCCCACGGCACGACCTTGTCGGCGTCGCCGAAAACGTGCAACAACGGAATCTTTTCGCCGACGAGCGGTTGCAAGCGATCGATCGGGTTCCCATCGTAGGCAATCGCCTCGGCCTCAGATTGAAACTCGAATGCCGTCAGAAGGCGTTTCCATTCTTCGGCACTTCCAACTCCCTTTCCGCGGCCTCCCGGCCAGCTCTTGAAATCGCAAACGGGGGCGTCGCCATAAATGCACGCGACTTTTTCAGGATTGGCAATCGCCCAGTTGTAGCAATAGAGCCCGCCGCGACTCAGCCCAATCAATCCAACCTTCGGAGCAAGCCCATGCGACTTGGTCAACCGCTCATACAACTGGTTCCAACTTGCGACGGCCTTGGAGGAGCCAAATAAATCTGGAACTCTCAAGTAAACAATGTGGAAGCCACGTTTCAGCAACTCAATGTCCGGTTCAGGCTTATGGCCAAAAAACTGGTCCATCCGGGATTATCGTGGGTGTAGGCTGAGTCCACCACAATAAAAGTAGATGGCGGTTTTGAAGTTTTCAATGTTTCGG
>JBEBGH010000043.1:0-22589 GCA_040081565.1 Pirellulaceae bacterium | reverse complement strand
GACTTAGTTGGAATGGTTTCCTTACTTGAGGAACTTATCGAACACGAGAAATTCGCGGATGCTTTCAAATGTGCGCAGCGCATCACCGAGAAAAACCCCAATGAGTCTTTAGGGTGGAGCGGAAAGTGCATTTCACTGGTAGAGCTCTTTCGACTTTTGGATCAGGGATCGGAACGCGATGCAAAGATTCGAGAAGCATACAATGCCGCTTGTAAGGCGTTGGAGTTAGATCCTTTTGAAGGGGCTAATTGGTCCAATAAAGCAATTGTGTTGCTCGAAATGAATCGGTTTGATGAAGCAGTTTACTCGTCCAATATGGCCTTGAAGTTGTCTCCGGATTGTGGCCATGTTTGGTTGATCCAAGGGTTAATCTTCCTGCACCTTGAGCACGATGAGAAAGCAATTGAGTGTTTGAATAAGGCCAATCAATTGGGAATCGATCGGGCGGAGGACATCCTAAAGGAAATTCTAGCGAAATCGAAACGAAGTCGTTAAAATTTCCGATTTGGTTCTCCGAAGAACTCCAGCGAGTCCTCAACGTTCAGAAAGGTGATCTGGACTTGCGAATGATCATGAACGAGGGGAAAGTCCTGACTGTGAACCTGAGCAAGGCCGACTTGGCGAGAATGCTTCGAACCTACTGGTTCGCTCATCGCACATCCCCCAACTTGTCCGGACGCGATTTCTCAATCAACACCGACCTGTTCAAAAATGTCACATCGCCTTCGATTGCAAAAACAAGCAATGGGTTACCGTTAGAAGGATACGAGGAACACTTCAAACGGTTCACTGACAATTGGGGTGCTCTGCCAGGCTTCGAAACTTTGGACGAAGCAGTCTTTTTCGTATCATTCGTGCCGAGTTTCTCCTCCACCGAAAAACTTAGGTTGCCGGCGCACTCGTGGTTCAAAATGTGCGATGTAATTGGAAAAGTCGAATCCGTAGGCCGAAAGTTCTTGCAACACTTTAAGATTCCCTTCATGCAATAATCGTTCAATCAGTTCGGGGTTATTGTTCAGAAGGTCACCAATCACTTTAAGCTGGTCAGTTTCACGAGCAAGTTCAATCGCGGTTTCCAGCACCTCATAGTTTGCGTCACGTATCAATATGTTTTTCGCAAACTCAAAGGCAGACTCCTTGTCGCCTTTTTCGATCCGCGTCTCTAACGCAAATTTCGCTAAGCGACCACCCAATGCGCGAGGTGACAACATACCGACAAACCTCTGAGCCTCTGCATTCTTTCCAATCGCCAACGCAGATCTCGCAGCGATTTGAATTGCGATTGATCGCAACTGCGGATCCACCTCGTCCTTATTCAGGAAAGCCGTTGAGATCTCAAAACTCTTTTCATGTTGGTCAAGATCCTCAAAAACATCTGCAAGCTGAACACATTGTTCGTGTGACAAAAGACCCATTTGAAATGCTCGCTCGGATATCGAAAGCAATCGCTCCGTATCTGCGTATCTAGACAAGGATATTAGATCTCTTCGGACTATACCCTTGCGATGCTTGGGTCCACCCATCGTCAAGAAGAACGTCGCCACCTGAGCAATCGCCTCTTCGTCGTTTGGGGCCAGGTCAAGCAATCGAACACCGAAAACGGCAGACTCTTCTGGCACTTGAGTCAACTCGAAGAAACGCATCGCTCGACGGTACACTTCTGGGTGTGGATACAACGCAGCAAGTTCCCTGATCTTTCTAGGCACTTCCTTTGGAGACCCCGAAAGCATTCCGTTTTCGGTTTTTTCAATTTCCTTCGCGATACTATCTTGAGCAACTTTCACATTCAGTCCTTGAAAAAGCTGAATGTAGCTTGCTACTAAACCATTTTCTCGTTCGGTATTGAACATCGCCACAAACTCTTCTTCCTCAAGCGAAGAACAGGAAAACAAAAAGAAAAGACTCGACTCGTCCACATCAAACATTTCTGAACATTTTGCTTTCAAACAATCGAGGTTCCCTCTAGGACGCGGGATTCGACTTACGACAATTTTTGTTTCGACCTTCTTGTTTAGCTGGTAAGCGATCTCGCTCTCACGAATTATTCTCGAAAGATGTCTAGTCATCTTGATGCTCTCAGCCGCCATCGACGACAGGATCACTGTTTCATCTGCAAGTTGTTGAGTGCACAATCCACCAATTTCACTAAAGCCGGTTCTCGAATCAATTATCAACACTTCAAGACCAAGATCGCTTTCAAGCTTTTCAAGAAACAACTGAAAAAAAGCTACACCATTCCGCTCTTCAGAAAATACTTGGTCCCAATCGAGCTCATTTAATTTGGCAGAGTAATCGGCGGCCAAGTAATCGCCCGCAGGAATCAAAAAGAGAACATTGTCTTCCATAAGTGACGGGGTTGGAATTGAGATCTCGCAAACAATTGGCTTAACTGGTCCTGGAGGTTCTCCGCCCCTCTGGAACTCGAGTAAGTAGTCAATTAATCCTGCTTGACCGTTAGCTAACTCATAATTCGGAAACTTGGAATCCACACCTGGTGCTTCGAGGTCAAAATCCATGATTGCGACCTTTAATCCTAGTTTTGCCAGATAAACTGCAAAGTTGGTAGCCGATAAAGTTCTCCCTACACCGCCCTTATAGGAAAAAAAAGTGATCGTTTTCATTTTGCTCATCGTGTCGCCATTCTTCCCCAAGTAGACTCCTGAACCAAAATTTGGACAGCTTTGAATGCCGTAACTTTATCTCCCAAAGAACCAAGCCACGATGTTGAAACAGGGATTTTCTCTCGAGACACAGAGCGCGATTGCATTTCGGTAATCGCCTTTTGCGTTTTCTGCTTTTGGCGACTGGATAGAAGTTGACCGCGTCGCGCGATCGCACCTAAAACAAATGCGGCATCCTCAAATGCGCGCATCGCTGTATCCTGTGTCGCGTCCTGAACAGCACCAGACTCGTACCGATTGACCGACGACTCACTCATTCCAATCAAAAATGCAAACGATTTTTGACTAAGTTGATATCTCTCACGTATCGACTTGATCTCAACAGATGAAAGCAGCTGATTCCGTTCCCGATAAATGTCGTAAGCACAAATCGACGGGTCTTTGTCAAAATTCTCGTCTACTTCTTCAGTGCCACAAACAGGGCAAATAGTCAAGGGAAGTTCGACCGAGACTAATTCTCCTCGAACTTGGTAATCTACGCTTCTCGTCTCCAACGCAAGTTCACGGTCGGCCGCACAAACAACACAAAATTCTTGTTTCTTATTTTTCATTTTTCATCTCCTCTTCGGATCTACTCTGAGAGGGTAATCCATCCGGAATTCCGCTTTGTGAAATGACCATATCATTCCGTATACGATGCTCTTTTTTTCGTGTGGTTGAAGCGCAAGGTTGATATAAACTTCCACCCCTTCAATGATCACACCAAAAACCCAAACAAAGCGACCTGGATTCGTGTCGTCTGGATCTGGGCCACTTGAATAATTGTCTGGCCCTAATTCCCGAATGGTATTGAGTGCTAAATTCTGTGTCATCCCAAGGTCGATAAGTTGTTGGTGCCGATCAACGGAACGCGGAATCCACTTTTCAAAACCGAGAGTTATTGCTGCACTAAATTCACTTAGAAACTGAGCGACTTCTCGTCGCGTTGGCATTCACCACTCCTTGAAATATCGCTGTTTTCACGTAACCCTCCTTCCTAGGCACAATTCACTCAACAACTCAAATACTATCACATGATAGTGTTTCGTCAAGTCCTTTTTGCGTCTGCAGGAAATAACTGTGATATAATTGGTTTTTGGCGGTTTCCTGGTCATTTGACACCATTTTCTGTTGGAAAACGCCGTTTTATCGTTACGATGCGTCTTTCCGCTTTCGAAGCCTTTACCCGTTTCAGTTCTCGAAGGGCGACCAATTCGCCCCCGAGGCATTTTGTTTTCTGACATCGATGGTGCCGCACATTCGACCAATTCGGATTCCTGAATTCAATCCTCGGATCAACAAATTCAGAACAGCGAAAGTCGAAGACCCGCGAAAAATCCTAGAAAGTGCGTAGCGAAGTTGGCATTAAATAATGCGAGCTACAGAACGGACAGGTTTTCACATAAAACCCACTGCAGTCGCGATACGAAACTGAAAATTAGATTCGGATTCTTTCAGGTCGTCACTCGCCGGCGATGATGAAGGCGCGGCCGGATTTGGGGGAGGGGTTGTTGCCTCATCGTACCACACAAGTATTCGTATCCCGCTAGCGATCACGAAACTGCTTCAGTTCCGGCTAGAACACTTTGCAATAGAGTGCGTATACCTTAACGAAACGGCATTAACTGTTGGTCGCCGCTGAATTTGCGAATTCATCTTTGAATTTGAAGGGACTTGATTGATGACATGGCTTAATCGTTAAAAATCTTGGTTCATTGAAATTGTTTCGCTCGCTTTTTCTAAAAAAAAGATGTGTGGTACGATGAGGGGTTGTTGCTCCAGGCTGCGGTGATTAGGAAGTCGACTTTGCCGTCGCCGTCGATATCGCCGATACCGCAGGCGTCGAATCCTAAGGTGTCGCCCGCTTGCTTACACGTAATCGTTCGTAGGAGCTTGGCGTTCTTTCCAAGACTGTAGAGATAGGCTTTGCCGCCGGAAACTGCGCCTTCGCGATTTTGCCAAGCACCGATGATCAGGTCACCGATTCCGTCGCCATCGACGTCGCCAGCATCGCTGGGAGAAGTCCCCAAGCCCTCGCCGGAAACGGTGCCAAAGATGGCGGCGAGTTCTCTTCCGTCCTTGCCGCTATGAACTACAACTTTTCCGCCGCCAGCGACTTTCGTATTGTCGCCAAAGTCGGAGGCGTATACATCAGGCGTTCCATCGCGGTCGACATCGCCCGGGAACGAAAGAAACATTTGGCCAAGGTTAACACTGTTCGTATCTCCTTCGATCATGAATCGAAGACTGGGTTTCGCCTTCAGTACGTGATATACGTAAACTCTACCTCGTTTCGAAGGCCCGGCCTCTTGAGCTCCGACGGCCAGCAAAAATTCTTGATCCCCGATTTGCTCGACCGCGGCGGCGTTTCCAAAACAATCGCCTGTCTGCTCGCCGCTCAATTCGAACAGAACTTCGTACGATTTGCCGGAAAACACAATGACCCGTCCGCATTGATCGACCGCTCCATTCCCCACCATCTCGCCGACTAAAATGTCTGGTGTGCCATCGTGGTCGATGTCGCCACACTCGCTGACTTCATGCCCAAAACGGGCGCCAGTCGTATTGCCTGCCAACTTGTGAATCACAGAAGCATCGGAGCCTGAATAAATTCGGACAACACCCATCCCCTTGGCGGTCGGAGCTCCGGCGGCAAAGTCAGCGACACCATCTCCGTTCAAGTCTCCGATTCCGACGGCGCTGTTACCAAGCCCATCACCTGGTTGTCCTTTTACAGAGTGGATCAGCTTACCGGTCTTGCTCGAGTAGACGTAAACCTTGCCCGCACCACGGTCGTGCGTCGGAGCAGTCGTGATGAAGTCCGTGATCGAATCTCCATCCAAATCACCAACACGACGAGCCGTCCAACCGAATTGATCTCCGGCCGCTTCGCCTGTCCATTTATGAATGATGCGAACCGGTTCAACAAACAGTTCTTCATCACTCAGCAGCTTGGGAATCAGCCGTTGAAAGCGCGGATCGTCTTTGAGGCTGGCTAGATCGCTATCCGTTTGCAATTGGCCGAAATTCGTAAAGCCCGCTTTGATCGCTTCCTCCAACGACGCGATGGCTTCATCGGGTTTACTTGAGATCGCCATGATGCAGGCAATGTTGTAAAGGCTGTTGGCTTTGACCTGCGGAAATTCTTTGGCTTTCTCGAAGATCGCCAAGGCTTCGTCATAACGCTTTTGCGCAAGCACAGCGTTTCCCAAAAGATACTTTGGTCCCGGTTTATCGGGATACTTTTCGGATAACGTGCGAAGCATTTTCTCCGCGCTCTCGAAATCCTGTTGCGCAAGAAGCGTCTGGGCCTTTTGGATTTCCGCGAGAAGTTCTGGGTCCTGTGCGAAAACGCTGCCCGTGGAGAAACTTCCAATCATTGAATAGCCAACCAGTGCTGCGAACAAGACCCAGCTTCGAACAGCAAAAATTGTCGGCGCAAAAGATGGCTTAACGATCATGATTAGGAACCTCTATTCCGATTGGCGTTTGGCCGGATTATACACTTGCGACAACGTGCGAATTGCGATTGTGGCAAAATCTAGGATCAACTTATCGCATGCGTTTTTCCAAGGCTCAGCGACACAGTTGGTGCCTTGAACGAAAATTGGGCGGAATCGGCATTCGGTTCTCGCTTAAGGGCCCGCAACCGCGGCGAAATCTACATTTTTTGTCGAGCGATGTGATCTGGACTAGACTATGGGGATTGCGGCGCAGTACGTGTGTAGGATTTGGCCAAACGAGCTTGAGCCAACTGGCCTACAGGCAGCAATCGCGGAAACGTTTATGCGCTTAAAATCCCAAATTGGAAATCTCTGAGCGATGTTCATCAAGAAACACAATGCGAAACGCGGAGCGCGATGGCTACTGAGCGCCGTGACAACTATTCAAATCATCGCTGCCGGTACTTCGGGCACCGAGAATATGAGTTTGTTGATCGACAATGTTGTTGTGCAATCTTGGACCAACATCGGAGGCAATGCCAACAACGGCACGTTCAATACGTTTCAATTCGTCGCGAACGGGGATGTGACTGCTGATCGAATCCGCGTGGCATTCACCAACGACGCTTCCACCCGCGACTTGCGCATCGACAAAATGGTGGTCAACGATGTCGATTTTCAAAGCGAAGCCGAAAATGTCTTGTCTACAGGGACTTGGGCGTATGGCGGTTGTACGCCGGGGTACTTTGCCAGCGAATGGTTGCATTGTAATGGCCATTTTCAATATTCGACGATACCGCGAGGCCCAGGGCCAATTCCCGGTGTTGCCGGAATCGTGGAAACCACCGACGTATGGAAACCAGTTAGCGATCCCGTGCCGTTTGCGGAACCCGTCGTGATTGCTGGACCCGTAACTCGAAATGATGCGACGCCGGGTGCAGTAGCTTTGAAACTGGTGGATGCGTCGGGATTCGATATCGCATTTCAAGAATGGGTCAACGAGGACGGACCACATGGGCCTGAAAAGATTGACTGGCTGACCCTGCCCAAAGGCCGCTTTACGAGCAACGATGGCAGCGTCTGGGAAATTGGTTCGTTTGAGCTGAATGGAAACGGGGTCTGGCAGGCGCAAAACTTTTCGGCTCCCTTCATTCGGCGACCCAAATTGTTCCTCACGATTCAGACGAACGATGGCGGCGCACCGCTGATCGTCCGTACCAAAAACGTCGAGTTCGAGACCTTTAGCGCTGCTTTATTCTCTGAGGAAAGTCTCGCGGGTGTCACCAATCCGAGCGAAATTGTGGGCTACCTGGCCGTCGACCCGGCGGCCCCTTCGGGAGCAGTCACAATCGGCAATCAGACCTTTCCGTATTTGTTCGAAAATCTGTTTGTCAGTTCGAATTTAACCAGTAGCGCGGCAGGATACGCGCTGATCGCTTCAGAAGATACCTCGGCGGATTCGGAAACTTCGCATCTGGCGGAGCGCACCAACGTCCTGCGATTGGGTGAATTAACGTTCGCCCAAGACTACGTCTTTCGTTCGCCCGACCCGTTCAGCTTCCGAATTGAAAAAGTGCCGAACGGAGTAATACTGGAACCTGGATTCCGAATCCGCCAACTGGTTTCCGCCAGCGAATTTGAGAATCCTGTGGATCTCGAAATCAGCCCGGACGGACGAATTTTCGTGGCGGAAGAAGGCGGAAAAGTTTGGATTGTGCAAAATGGCGTTAAGCTGCCAACGCCTTACTTGGATCTCGGCCCCGAACTGTTCCGCGGTTTTGGTGATGAGGGAGCATTATCCGCGATCGCTCTGGATCCGGACTTTGCCAATAACGGTCTGTTCTATGCGTTGTATACCGCTCAAGAAAACGGATTTCGCTTCGGGCGACTTTCGCGCTGGCGGGCCTATACCAACAATGCCAATCGTGCGCATCCGATCAGTCAAAAGATTTTAATTGGTCAAAACCCAGTCAACGGGTTAATTCAAGAGACCTTTCACAACGTGGGCGACATCCGATTCGGGACCGATGGTACTCTTTTGTTTACCTGGGGCGACACGGCTGGAAACGGCGAAAACGATCCCGGCCAGTATCGTTCCCAACAGCTCGATACCGCAGCCGGAAAACTATTTCGCGTAAGCCGTTTTACCGGATTGGGAATCGTTTCCAACCCCTACTACACGGGTAATGCGGCGGATACGCGCTCGAAAGTCTTTGCCAGTGGACTTCGTAACGGATTTCGAATGGCAGTTCATCCAGCTGGTGGACAGACATTTCAGGGCGCTGGTAAACCCGGGACAATCTACGTCGCGGAAGTTGGTCGTTACCAAGCGGACGAAATCAACATCGCCAAACGTGGTGAGAATTTCGGTTGGCCTATTTATGAAGGCAATTCACTTTACCGCCCCGACGGTCAACCTATCACTCACAAGGCGCCCGTCGTGGAATTTCTTCATCCGGAAACACGCTGCCTGATCGGCGGGGTTTTTTACAAGGGTACTAAATGGCCCGCCCAATATTTCGATACGTACCTCGCTATCGATTTTGTCACCGGATGGTTGCGTGCATTTCAACATAACGCCGATCACTCGGTGCTCACGCCGTTGCCCATTGGCACAGGCATCAAAGGCGTCACGGCGATGGCTATCGATCCAGCAACGGAGCGGATCTATTTCCTCGGCCGCGGCCGGGACATTATTTTTGCAGGCGGCGAAGGATTTTCGGGGCTGTTCTATCTGGAGTATGTTGCAAACTAGTCGATCGGATAGAATAACGTCGACGGCCGATCACGGCAGATTTGTTGCCTGTCCACATTGCGAAAAAAGGACTTCCAATGACTTCATTAGTTCAATCGACACGACAACATTTTGTTTTTCTGGTGGTTACCGGAGGCCTGATGACATTGCTCCTTGCCAGCAACGGGTGTGACACGCCAACGCCGACCAAGACCGGTACGAGCAAATCCGGTACGAGCAATTTGAGTTTTGGCGACATTGTTTCAGCGGTTGCGCCAAAAACCAAAGACGGTTGGCACCAGAGTTTTGGTGACGCCCAGGCAGAAGCGAAGAGTTCAGGTCGCCCGTTGTTGATCGACTTCACGGGGAGCGACTGGTGCCATTGGTGCATCAAGTTGGACGAGGAAGTTTTTGAGGCCAGTGAATTCAAAGAGTGGGCGGAAAAAAATGTGGTGCTGCTAAAGCTGGATTTCCCGCAATCGGTCCAGCAGGAAAAAGATCTGGTAGAACAAAATCGGGCGATGCAACAAGTTTTTGCGATCCGCGGGTTTCCTACGGTGATTTTTGTCGACTCGTCCGGAAAACTATTGGGCCGGTACGGATACGATAAAGGCGGACCTAAGAACTGGATCTCCAAGGCCGAGTCCATGATTCGTTAGGAACTCTTGTCATTGATGTTCGGCCCACCTGAACCGAACTCAGTCAGCGGAGCGCGAGGGTAGGGAGTTCGCAGCGCAGGCGGACATGATTTTTTGCTGGGCCGCTCGAGATTCGTTCGTCGTCACGCAACTGAGTTTCTTGATCTCGTCAACGAGGAATCGTGCGGCTTTGGGGGCCATGTTGTTGAGCACGTTGTGGCGAACCCCGAGCGGCGCCGAATGGAGGGCCGGAGCCCACAATCCAGTGTCGACCTTTCGCAACAGTACCTTCATGTCCTCTTCGCTGAATGACGCCAAATCCGCGAATTGCAACAGAGTCGCGTGGAGTTCGTTGGGCAACTCAGCGGTTTCCGCGGCGAGCCCAGTCAAAATTTCGTCTTGTGTTTCTGGTTCCGAGCACTGCAATAACCGGGCGGCGATCGAAACGCCGCTCTTGGGCGCGTTGGAATTAGCCACCAAGATCTTGTTCAGTCGTTTCTTGAGGGCGGTGGCCAAGGCTCCACAATCCCCTGCGGGTTGGTTTTCCAACTCGCAAATGCGTTTCACTACTGCGATGCGTTGAACGGAATCAAGTCGCCGAAGTTGCGCCGAGGCAACCTCCGGCGGGAGACCGGCCAATACCGACGCGATGTGTTTGGGGTGTTCATCTCGAATGACTTGGTCGACTAGGTCCGGATTGTAACCAAGCAAGAATCCAAAGGGGCTGCCGGTTTCGTCCGAGTCTCCCGACGGTTGACGTTGATTCGCATCCTCTAACTCCTGGAACTTCGGCCGCTTCGGCTGAGCCCTTTCGAGTTTATCAACTTCTGCCACGGCACGATTCAGAACTGTGGCAACTTCCTCAGTGCTTGACGAATTCAGGCGATCGATTTCCTGAAAGATCGCATTCAATTCGCGGGCACCAATCCTGGACATGACTTGGGCCGCTTGGGGGCGAGGCAGTTGGCGGAGGACAATCGCAGCATCCCGAACGGTGGATGATGTTTCCATAAAAAACTCGGAGTTGGGCGGCGATTGTGGAAGTGGATTTATCTGTAGAACCACATCTTTTGATCGGTGATTGGATTCCAAGCACTTGGGGCAAATTTGCGAACTTGGCCAAACGCGTCGTATTACCGCAGTTCTATGCCGGAGAATCCACAAAGTCGAAGTTGGCTTGGTCCTGTTCGTTCGATTGGCATTTCGAGTGGTTCGCGATGGTCCAGACGGCCGCTTCGGCTTGAAAAACTCACTAGAAACCGTTAAACTGAGCCGTCAAGGCAATTTTAGACACCAGATTTTGATATCGAATTCCAAGGGAGCAATCGGCGTGGGGACTAAGAAAACGGGCAAGGGACGACGGAAATTAGGACAGAAGAAGCGCCGCATGCGTGCGAAAATCCGCCATCGCAAGAAGTAGTCATGTCTTAAGCCCGGTTTTCAGCCCTGCAGATATTCGCTCGACAATCTTGATTGCTGAAAAATCCGGGTGGCACTATTTTCGAGTGCCGAGTCACCAGAGTTCAAAACAAAAAAAGCCGTGTCAATCGACGCGGCTTTGTTCGTTTATTGGTTGATTGTTGAATTGCTTATTGTACGGCGACGACTGCTGCGCCAACGTACATCTTGATCAATTGGCTTTGTACTTTAATGGCTCGAATCAAGACCCAAGTCTGATCGGCCGTAAATTTGCTGGGGTCCGAGTTCGCGAGCCCGATGAGTTCGCCGGTCATCGCTTCATGTTGATCGATGGCGGCTTGCAAACGCATGTTGATAGCCGACCAGGCGATTTCAAATTGTTCAGGGTTGGCCAACAGGTCTGTGTCTTGGGAACATGACAACAACAGAGATGTCATCCGAGCGACATCCAGTGGCCCGGACGTGGGCGAGCGTGCTTCGATCAATTGTGCAAGTTGACTACAGATCATCGGATTCTCCGGAGGGGAGGGGAGTGAAAAGGGGACATGCCTGCCAATGACGCAAACACGCCATGAGTAAAACGATTCGTGGTTGTCGCCGGGTAATGGCCTGAGCACGAATTGTTTCAGTCCCCAAAAATAGGTTGCCGTCCAATCCAGGCAAGCGCAAACTTCAAAAATCCCGTAAGACCTTCTGAACGATGGGGCGAAGTCCTCAATATTCGGCCTGAAAATGCACTTCAGCCGAAAAACGCGAGCTAACAATGGCCTTCTGCACTCGGCACAACCAAACTAATCCGAAAATCATGCGTAGGTTGGAATTTGTCGACTTGAGCGCGACGCACGAGGCTATTCGCTACTTGGACGGTCTTGTACACGACATCCCAAACAAATAATGCTTCAGAACACTAGCGTGTCAGCCGGTTGGCAATGGTTAACGAGCCCTGTTGCTGGATCGTGTTGTCATGACTGAGGATTCGACCGTTCCCAACAAAATAATTGGAGTGGCTATCCACGACCAAATTGTACAGGACCTGAGGCTCGCCCTCTTCAATACTTTCAATCAGAAACGAGCCATCCACGGAAGCCACTCGTTGACCGACCTTCAGATTGCGAGCACGATCCCACCCTTGTCCAACGACCCAAAATGGATGTCCTTTGCTGCAGTGCAGGGTTTCGTTGCCGACCTTGAGTTTCAGAGTTGGCGTCGACTCACGAACGGTTGGTTGAATTACAGGACAAAATTCAAGACTGCCCTTTTCAATATTGCGGCTCAATACCTTGTCGCCCGTACGGATTGTTTCGATCGCCACTAATCCAGTATTGGGCGTCACTAACGTGCCGGCGACAAAACACTCACAGCGGCGCGGGACTACTGGAACATAACGAGTATTTGACTCACGGCGAACAGAAACCGATTTTTCATACACCTTGACTTCGTTGTAATCGAACCACCACTTCATCCAATCGATTGCTTCCGGTCCTGGATCTTCACCGGTCAAGCGTTGCAATAAACTTTGAATTTGGCGATTACGATTTATCATTTGGCTGTTGTATCTCGACTTGAGAGCTTCCAGCGACAACATATTTTCATGAATCGAGCGGTAGGCGTTAATCAATTCGTCGTTGGATCTAATCGCGTTGAATTGATCACCGCCAAAGTCAAAGCTGTCTGGTGTGGTCACGTTAGTCACATAGGAATCGAATTCACGAACAAAATCTCGATCGATCCCTTGCTGGATAAAGACTTGCCGGCAAAGCGTGCTGGCGCCATCCCTGGACACCCTGATCTCGCTGTTGACAGGCGTTTCCAGCATTCCGATCAACCGCGGTAGGACTTCGTACCGGTCTCGCTGCCTCAGGTAATTGAAGGCGCTATCGCGGCAGGATTCCCAACGACTTTCGGTGGCAAATCGCATCAATGAATCCCCAGCTTCGCGTTCCGAAAATTGAGCGATTTTATCAATTACGGCCAATGCACATGTCTCGTTTCTGGGACCAAGAATGACTTCCAATGCTGTTATCGCCGTCGGATCCTCAATCGCACTCAATTCTTCCAGTGCCTCACTTCGCTTCTTTTTCGAATTAGCCGACAAGCCTGTACCCAATTTTCGAATCGGTTTTTCCCAAGCCGAAAATCGTTCGGTTGCGGCACGAACTGAGGCGACCTCGATTTTGGTTTGCTCTGGAGTCACCCAACGATGGTTCAAACGGATATGTCCCAAACTGAGTCTTGCCGTTTCATTTTCCGGATCTGCATCTAGCAATCGCTGCATGTTGGCACGATATTCGGAATACATTCCTTGGGCCAAACACCATTGGCCCAGCTTAAGCCAATACTCAGGTGAATCGGGAGAACCGTCGCGCAGTCGGCGATATTCATCGAGCAGCTTTTTGTCTTGATAGGCCAAGGAAACGTTGTCGGGACGCTTCCATTCAAAATCGTGATAAACCAAACCGCGCAATGAGTTGAGGGTGGCATTCGAAGTGCCAGCGATTTGGAACGCCTGCTCCAAGACAGCATTGCGACGAGTAACGTCGCCGTTAAGCTCTGCGGCACGAGCTTGCTCAATTAATTCAACAACCGTTTTGGTGTCATTCGATTTGCCACCGCCGACAGTTGTATCCGTTTCATGTCCGTTTGCCCAAACCGGGAAAATAGCGATGCCCAGCATGATCGAGGCAAAAAACAGTATCGACGTTCTACTGAACGAGGGAAAACGCGACGCGAGAAAAGACGATCGATTGCCACAGAACATAACGTACCCCGTTGAAAATTGGATGAAACGTCGGCTTGTCTTTGACGAACTTGATCAGTTGCGTGGACTATGATCAGAAAGCGATGGCGGCAATGGATTCTATCAACTTCAAGGTACCCGTCAACGAAAATATCTTGTTTTGGCCCATGAGCCTTAGATGCCACCGTCCTTGTCTTTATTTGGCGGCGTTTCGTCAGCAGGTTTTTCTGCTGGCTTCTCGGCGGTGTTAGCTGCCGGTGGGTTGTCCCCAGTCTTTTCCTCGGTTGCCTTGGACTTGTCCTCGGCGGCATTCGGGGGCGTAGTTTCTTCCGGCGGTTTGATGGAATCGGCAGGGTTAAGGATGGCCGGCGGTTGGTTGTCGGGATTTGCTGGAGCCTCTGGTGGTTTGACTGGTTCCACCAAAGCCGTTCGCTCCAAGCGAAGTTTTTCCAAATTAAACGCGGACACAACGTAGTACCAAGCGCCGAAGCGCTCGTTCAATTCGTTGACTTTCTTTTGTGCGCTTTCGACAGACTTTTTGTGTTGTTCAACTTGCCTTTCGTACCGACTCAAATCGATTTCGTATTGGGTTTTCGCGCTCTCGTAGTTGGCTACGTCCAGGTCGTATTGAATGAACTTTGGGTCCCGCTCTTGTGGCTTTTCCTCGGGCGGGGGCGCCGCGTCGCCTTCCCTAGATTCGTCTGTTTTCTCAGCTTCGGTTTTGGGTTCGTCGGTTTTAGGCTCGTCGGTTTTGGGCGGAGCCGCAGGCACATAGCCCTCGGGTTGAACCGGCTTCACCGGCTCGGTCGGTTTCACTGGTGGACCACCCGCGACCAGCTTTTCATCCAACGTAACGCGAATCAACACAAACCGATTCTTGCCGCTCGTTGTTGGTTTTTCAATTTCTTTTGCGGCGTCAGCTTTTGCGGCATCCGCGTCTTTCGCTTCAGCTTTTTCGTCTGGCGTCTTTTCTGCTGACGTTTCGCCGTCTTTTTTCGCCTCCGATTTTGTCGAATCATCTTTCGTAGCGTCAGTCGACACCGGTTGGGAATCGGCAGTTCCAATCTCGATGGCCTTTGGATCGCCCTCGATCGATTTTCCAAGGTCCAGGGTATAGACCAGACCTTCGTTTGTTGAAAACGAAATTTGCCCGGATTCGGAAACCATCTGCAATGAATCCAAATCACCTCTCTCGGGGGCCTGCAAGTAAAATCCTCGCGTTGCCAGGTCGACCGCGACCTTTTGCAAAAGCTGGCCGAATTTGTTTTGATCCTTCATCAATTCGTCGTCGCGGATCAATTTCATGTCCGGACCGATCAGCGGCTTACCGTCGTTACGAAACTTCTCACGAACGCCGATGATCTTCAGGTCGAGCAAAGTATCGAGAACATTATCAACCTCGGCCGCCTTCACTGTTTCTTTGGCGGCATCGATTCCCGCCAAACTCCAGCTGCGAGTCGCCATGTCGCGAGTCAATTCGAGTTGGTCGCCAACTTTCTTGATGCGACTGGTTCCCAGCGGATCTTGCGGATTGTTCACCAGCTGATAATTGTCGATGCGGATTTTTTGAACAGCGGGTGCTGAAACGTCGATCAATTGGGTGTTGATCCAATCGGAAAATCGGGTGGACAAGTTAAGGTTCAACGACGCTTTGTAGGTCTGTACCTCGTCCGCCTTTCGCACGTAGTAAGTGTCTCGTTGTTTCGCTTCGAAGGAACGATCGGTGACGCTTTGGTCATCTTTTTCAATCTTTTTGCCGATGATCAAATCGGCCAAAGGCTGGCCGCTGCTATCCTTCAACGTCAAACGTTTACCGGTTGTTTCGGGATCATTGTTTTCCGAATTTTTTGGGTCGAGCACGCCGAATCGTTCGTGCTCGGTTGCCAATCGCCCGACCAACGCTTCTCGGCGCAGCCCGATCAACGACGTAGAGGCCGCGGCCAAACGATCCGCAGCCTCTGCCGGATAATCGCTGTGAGTTGGAATTCTCCAAAGCCCGTAAGACTTTTTCAGTACAAAGGTCTGAAGGGCCTGCGAATCATCCAGCGCCGCAATCTCCAAATGCGCGGCCGACTTGGGGTCCGAGAACTCCTCGAAGAACGGCTGCCCAACCATTTCGAAACCGGACGATGCGGGTGGCAGATTTTCTTTGTAAGTCCAAAAGGCCAACGCCGCCGCCAAAGCTGCGACCGTTACAAATCCAATTGTTTTTGTCGATTCGTTTTTCATGGCAAAAATCTATAAAAGTTTGATATCGATGGATTGGAATTGAATCATTGAAGCTTGCTACCGGACCGTTCGTTCCGGACGGATTTCCTTGCGTTCATTCATTGCTCGACTCGTGAGTACCACAATCGCCAGAAGCAGCGCCGGTAGCGGAGCCAAACCCACAGCCAGGAAACGAATCCAGTTTTCCAGACTCGTTACCTGGCGTGCTTCCTGCGCTTTCAGGATCTGATTCTTGGAAGCCAGTTCTTTCTCCAGCTTCTGTTGCTCGCGATCGAATTTTTCTTGAGAGTCGACAGCCTCTTGCGAGGACAATTGAAGCTTTTCGATGAAACTGGTCGATTGGTCTTCGTCGATCGACTGGAGGCTCTTATCCAGTCGCTCTTGAGCAGTTTTCAATTGGGCGTCGATTTGTTTTTTATTCTCCGATTCAGCCAGTACTCGCTGCTGTCGATAAACCGAAATCATTTTTTCAAAAGTCGTCAATGTTCGGGGACTGGATCGGCGGTTTCGTAAGGCTACAAAGCCGGACTTGTCGGCCAATACCTCAATCGCATTTTGCAACAATCGGTAGTTGTCGAGCGAAGGGGTTTTCAATGCGTCTTGTTGCTCGTAATACGATTCCGAAACGAAGTCGAGGTCGGCGATCACAATCGCGTTGGCTTTCTTCTTCGCCGGATCGCGTCCGACAACTCGTGCCGCCAGGATTTGAGGTTCGGCATCAATCGTCGAAAGAGAATTGGGTTTGATCACATAAAGTTTGTCGTCGGTAATCTGATTCATCACCGGTTCGTTCTTGACCTCCATCCGGCGCGTTGTCGGATTCATCGACTGCGTTCGTTGGGAAGGCGAGAAGGTTAGTTCTCCCCAAGGAATTGAGCCCGACTGATCATTGAGTTGAATCAATGGGATGAATTCCAAATCTTCTGCATCCGAGGCTTTCGCCAAATGACCGGGGTAGAAGAAGAGAACCTCGCGCAAATGTTTCGAAACGATTTCGTTTTCGTTGAAAGTTCGACTCATCGAAACCGTTTTGTTGGTTGTATCCGCAGATGTTTCTTGGGTTTTACCCGCGCCGTCTTGATTGACGTAAACAAAAGCGTGTTCAAAACGTCCATAGTATTCCGGCCAAGTTGGCCCCAAATAGGGTGGCCAAAACCCGGTGAAGTTTGGATGCGGATTATTCATGTGCCAGGCTGCTGCGCCGTTGTCCCAGTTGATTCCGAGCGCCTTGGAAACACGCGCGGCGGTTCCGTTGTCGGCTTTAGGCATCGGCGAGCTCGTCAACTGCTGAGCGTAGGGTGATTGGGGTGAGACGCGGGGTTGCCGCGGAGCATTGAGAATCCCCAGTTCTTTCGGTTCGCGGGTTGTCCAAAACCAAGGCAACGGATCGGTGAGAATTAAAACCGGATTGCCCTCTTCGATGTATTTCACCAACGCGTCCGCAGCGCTGTCATCTAAACTTGCGGGATCAGCAACCAATAGTACGTCGGGGGCTTTCTTCTTTTCTGGTTTCGTTTCCGGTGGCGGAGTGCCCTCCGGAGGCGAGGGAGGATCGACGTAAGCAGCCAAATCCGGCTGATCAATATGCATGATCTCAAACGACGATTGGAGTTGCTTCATCGTCTTGGTGTAGGGGACCCACAAGGTTCTTTCTCCTCGGAACATGATCCCGCCGAAGTGAGTGTCGGTATCCAACACACCAATTTTGATTTTCCAATTCTTTTGCGTGGTCGTTGCCAGCGCTCGAGTCAATTCGTACTCCACCGAAGTTTGACTATCGAGTTTCGGAATTGTGGCGTCGTCGATCGAGCTGGAAAGATACGCCCCAAGGTAAACTTTTTGCTGAATCATTTTGCCACCGACTTCACTCGTGACATCTTGAGCAACAATCCCAGTCTTTTCAGCTTGTTCTGCCTCGACCGAGTTAGGGGCCACGCTCACCAAATTGACTTCAATGTTTTTGCCGCCATAAAAACTGAGTTGGCGCAACATGCCGAGAAACTGCTTTTTGATATTGGCAAAATCGCGGGGAACTTCGTTGCTGACAAAGGCTTGGATCGTTACCGCTTTCTCGTCGGTCTTCAATTTCTCAATCGTCTCAATAGTCGTTTGATCCAACGAGAACGCTTTTTCCCGTGTCATGTCAACTCGCGCCAATTGGCTGGTTGAAGCCGTGGACACAACATAAATCAGAGACACCAACGTCACGCCGAGGGCCGCAAGGCGAGTCAAATACCTGCCCCACATCGCAACGGAGTTGTTTGTTCGCCATTGTCGTTTACTGATGACGATCAGGTTTAGGTACAGGAATATTGCGATCAGCGCGACGAAGTACAGCAGGCTCTGAGCCGAGATGAGTCCGATCGTAAAATCGTGCAAATTCCAAGCAAACCCGAAGCTCTCGACCAATGGATTGCCAGAAAAATATTGTCCAATCACGACGGGCATTGAGCTGAAGACGGCACCCAAAACAAACGCGACGGTCGGACTATCGGTCAAGGACGAGGCAAACATGCCGATGGCGAGCAGTGCCAAACCGGCCAGCCAATAGCCAAGGTACGTCGTCGCCAAAATGCCCCAATCTGGCTGTCCCAGATTTTGCAAAGCGACCAAATTTGTCAACGAGAAGACCAATGCAACTGTGTACACGCCGGCGACAGCGAAAAATTTCCCAAGCAAGATTTCCATGTCGGAAGCGGGCAACGTGAACAGCAATGCATCGGTTCCCTGTCGACGTTCATCCGCCCAAACCGACATCGAAATCGCCGGAGTCAAAAAAAGTAGCAGCCACGGAAACCAACTCGACAATTGATCGAGGGTCGCCAGATTCTCGGCAAAGAATTGCTGGCTGAAGGTGGCCAAGGCGCACATCGTGACGAACACGCCGATAAACAGATAACCCAAGACTCCGGAAAAATATTGAGCGAGGTTACGCGATGAAATAGCCAAAATCACATGCGGACGAATCATTTCGAATCCTTACTCCCAATTACTAACTATCGTCAACTTGTTTTGCCAGACGTTGAGGCGTTCACACTAGATTTTGCTGAAACCCGTCAGCGAATGAAACGATGACTCGAGACCACTCTTGGCCTTCAAGTCGGTCGTCGGCCCATCGAACACGATGCGACCTTGGTTGATCAAGATCACGCGATCGCACAGGATTTCGACTTCCTGCAAAATGTGCGTCGAAAGCAAAACCGTTTTGTTTCGCCCCAGTTCGCTGATCAATTCGCGAATACCGACCAACTGATTTGGGTCGAGACCACTGGTTGGCTCATCCAGAATCAGAACATCGGGGTCGTGAATTAACGCCTGCGCCATACCCACTCGTTGTCGAAATCCGCGCGACAGCTTGGCGATTGGTTTGTGCCAGACTTCTTTCAAGTCACATTTTTCCACGACGAATTCGGTTCGCGTCTTGCGCTTTGCCGCGTCGAGTCCCCGGGCCTTGGCAATGTAATTCAATGCCGATTGCGGGGTCATTTCGCTGTACAACGGGCCGTTTTCCGGAAGGTAGCCGATTCGCTCACTGCCGCGAAGTCGGTCCGTTTCCATGTCAAAACCTGCGATGGTCACTTTGCCTGACGTTGGCGCGAGATAACCGGTCAGAATTTTCATCGTGGTCGATTTGCCGGCACCGTTGGGTCCCAAGAACGCGCAAACCTGGCGGCGGGGAACTTGGAAGTTTATATCGCTGACCGCAGCAAACCTTCCGTAGTGTTTGTTGACTCCTTGAGCCTCAATCATGATTTCTGAACTCATCGTGACTTCACTGCTCCTGTACTTTCTCAGTCGAATGGAATTGGCCGAGTGAATGCCGGGAAGTCGGAGGTGCCGAACTTGGCAAGAAGCGTGAGACGACTCGCTTTCCCCGACTCTCGTGCGATTCGTGATGCACACTATTATTGAAGATTTCGCCGGTTTTTGAAACGGGGGGAGCAATCCGACGAAAGGTGCGTAACCGAGACGCTTACAAGGCTTTCGTCAGCAAACTCCCCTTGCCAACCAATTCGAAGCCGTGTTTGGTGAATACGCCACAAGAGGCGGCATCGTCGGCCATCGTTTGCACTTCGATGAGCCCCACGCCTTCTTGCGCGAGATGCCGCATCGACTCTCCCAACAAAAAAGTCGCCAGCCCGCAGCGTCGAAACGGATTGGCGACTTGCAGATCGTTCATCCCCATCGCCCGCACGCCCCAGCTGTTGGCCAACGGTTCAATATCCCAAAACGTCAGCGATGCTGCTTTCGTCAAGGTGCTGCGTTCTGTTAACTCAAAACCCGTTCGTCGCGCAAATCCCATCGTGCATGCCTCCCACCAACTTGAAAATGGCGGGTCCGAATCTGACTGAAGTTGGAATTGCCGACGCACGGTCATTTGTTGTCGATCAACCATGGGGCGAAAGCCAGCGAGTCGGCGTTGAAAGATCAAAACTTCGCCTTGTGGCTGAAATCCAGCAGCCGTCAGCGATGCGGTCATCAAAGCGTCTTCCTGCAACACACCAGGGATCCGGCTGCCACCGTAAAGGCCTTGGTAACAAGGTGCTTCCGGAAACTTGCCGCCCGCGTGGATAATCCGCGAACCGCGTTCATGCAAATAGGCTTCTGCTTTTTCTACAAGCCTCTGGGCTACCTCAGGCGTGTCATCGCGTTCCACGATTCTTAATTGCGAAAGCACACCTTGCGTGGGATCGAGATTAGATCCATCGGCCGTCGGACAGAAGCCAGCATGAACGAAGCCAATCGGTTCATTCCCGTCGAGAGCCATCGTAAAGCCGGCGGCGTCAAAAAAGGGTTTTCCCAAGATCAAATCATCCACCATTTGATGAGTGATCCGGTCAACGATGCCGCGAAATCGCTTTTGTCGGCGCCAGATTTCGGCAATCAACGGAGGATCGGTGTTTTCGAATTCTCGATACGAAACGGCCAACGACGATTGCCCTTTGTGTTAAAGCCTCACGAAACGCGAGTTCGATTCTACGACTCTACGGCGCGAGTGGCAACGCGACTGCGACCCGAGAAAATATCCCTGCGTCAGGCCGCTTGTGACTCGCGCATTTTTTTGGTTTGTCGCACCGGCTTCTCCTTCCATCGTTTGTGCAACCACCAGTATTGGTCTGGGTCCGAATGAATCGCGTCTCCCATACGATGGCTATACCATTGGGTGAGCGACGTCACATCGCGCAATTCAGCAGGCAAGTTAAATGGATCGGCAATCCCCGTGCAACCAATTTCAAACTGCATGGGTTCCCGCAGATGTTTGCAATAACTGACCATCATCGGGGCGTGCCCGTCGAGAGTGAATAACGCGATGGCCTTGTGACATGACGCAGGTCGACCGAGAAAGTCAATCCAACAGCCCTTTGTGCCAGCGTGCTGGTCACCCAGCAACGTCAATATTTCGCCATTCGCCAAGAGCTGTTGAACCTCTGTGGCACTGCCATCTTTAGGCAATAAGTATTGTCCATTGAGTTCGCGAAAAGCGTTGAGGAAACGATCAAGATAAGGATTATCGAGCGGTCTTGCGACGGAATAACTTGGCATGCCCAGCAAACCAATCACGTAGCCGGCCATTTCGAAATTTCCAAAATGCCCTGACACCGCGACCAGAGGGCGATAATCGATCAGCCGTTCGGTCATTTCGCGCTTGTCTGGAATCGTAACGTACTTACGCCAATTTGAGTCGTGGACTTTTCGGGGTACCTGGACAACCTCCATCATCATCATCGACAGGTGATACCACATCCGCCGTGAGACTTCGCGAATCTGATCGTCGGTGACCTGAGGATAGACGCCGCGCAAATTCTCGGTGATTACTCGTCGGCGAAATTTGATTACATCGGCCGCCAGCCAAGAAAAAAATCTGGCCACTGCCGCGCACTGTTGGATGGTCAAAATCTGGATGAAGCAAATGACGGCCCGCGCCGCCACATACTCAAGCTTCCATTTTGTTTCTTGAGAAAGTTTCAGCCGCATCGCCTAATATTCCTTGGCATCCCTCGATCGTACGTCTCCACGTGAAAACCTATTTTCGCAGTCATAGCCTATTCGACAAACCCCAGTTTTTTTGGGAAAGCTGCCATCTACAGACAAATGGATTGCCGTTCGACCGGGCGTCAATTGAACTTTTTTGAAAAGAAACTAGGAGCATTCGGTAAATGGCCAACTTCTGCGGAACTTGTGGTGGCGCGGTCGTCCCGGCTATCTTTCAATTTGCCAAAAGAAACCTCGCTGCTTTAACAAATCTATCCGTCACAAAAACAAACTCTGGCCGCGCGTAAGCCGCGAGACCAATGGCGACCGGAGTTTGCGGTGGCTTCCTTCAAGCTCGCGGGGGGACCAGCGTCGCGCAGCGCACGCTAATTATCTGAATCGCACGCGTTGTTTGCCTACGCCGCACACGTTGTTGGCTTTCACACGCGTTATTGATTACGCCGAAGGCGTTGAACTCCAAGGCCCAGCGTCGCGCAGCGCACGCTAATTATCTGAATCGCACGCGTTGTTTGCCTACGCCGCACACGTTGTTGGCTTTCACACGCGTTATTGATTACGCCAAAGGCGTTGAACTCCAAAGCCCCGCGTCGCGCAGCGCACGCCAATTATCTGAATCGCACGTGTTGTTTGCCTACGCCGCACACGTTGTTGGCTTTCACACGCGTTATTGATTACGCCGGAGGCGTTGAACTCCAAAGCCCCGCGTCGCGCAGCGCACGCCAATTATCTGAATCT
>JBEBGH010000317.1:0-6428 GCA_040081565.1 Pirellulaceae bacterium | reverse complement strand
CTGGGCGACTGACACGGTTGACTTGCAGCCAGTTTCAGCGGGAGCATTCGATCAACATGGGGCCGCGATTACTTCCGGGACCGGCTACGTCGAACAGCCAGTTGCACCAGACACAGTTCCGCCAACCAGCGGAAAATAATCGGCCGTGATTCGGCGCGCTACATTTCCGCACATGCGGCGAAATGATCGTTGAATTCTTGGCGTTTTCCGGTTGAATTCAATCCGTATTGATTCGAAAATAGACAAAGGCTAAGGGGATCAACTTTCGGCTTTTGTTGGTGGCGATGAATACTTGGAAATCAAGCTGGAACTTCATCGCAGTGGTGATCGCAATCGCCGTACCGATCGGCCGGACTCCAATTGCCAGCGCCCAATTCGATTTTGAAAAGGGACCCATTTCTTATTCGACGACAGAGGCCCACGACCGCGTCGCGCGACTGGCGCAAGCCTTGGCGAAAGGTGATACGTCGCTCAAATGGGACAAACAATTGGGCTGGCTTCCTGATCTGCTGGAGCAACTTGAGGTTTCTCCCGAAAGTCAAACTTTGGTTTTTTCCAAAACCAGTTTGCAGATTCGCCATATCTCGCCAACGAATCCACGTGCGCTTTATTTTTCAGACGACACCTATATCGGTTGGGTGCCCGGCGGCGACTTGATCGAACTGTCGGCGGTCGATCCCAAAATTGGCCCCGTGTTTTATTCACTTGAGCAACAAAAACTCGAGCGGCCGAAAATTGAACGGGATGAAACTCGGTGTATGACCTGTCATGCAACGAGCAAGACACAAGATGTCCCCGGTTATCTGGTGCGTAGCGTGTTTCCAGGGGCAGACGGTCATCCGCTGTTTGGGTTGGGGACTGTTACCACGGATCACACGTCGCCGTTTGCCGAACGATTTGGGGGTTGGTATGTAACGGGCGGACACGGAGAAATGCGTCATCGCGGCAATTCGATTGCGTTGAAGTCGGGTGACCCCCCTCTGGATCCGGAGCTTGGGGCAAATCACACCGCCGTTCCCGAAATGGTTCGTCCGGACCGTTACCTGCGGAAGTCAAGTGATTTGGTCGCGCTGATGATGTTGGAGCATCAGACGCAAATGCATAATTTTATGACGCGTGCCAACTATGAAACGCGTCAGGCTCTCGACTACCAAAAGACGATGAACGAAGCCTTGGGGCGTCCGGCGGACTATCTGAGCGAATCGACGCAACGACGAATTGCCAGGGCCGCTGAGGAATTGCTCAAGTGTCTGTTGTTTGTTGAAGAGCATCCTTTAACGTCGCCAATTCACGGAACCTCCGATTACGTAGAAGAGTTTCGCAAACCGGGTCCACAAGACGCGCTGGGCCGCAGCCTCCGGGACTTCGATTTGCGCTCGCGGCTGCTGCGCTATCCTTGCAGTCCATTGATCTACTCGGAGGCGTTTGATGCCTTGCCGGTCGAGGTTTTGGGAATTGTTCGCGACCGGCTCGACCAGATTCTTTCCAGTCGCGAGACATCGACGGACTATTCACATTTGAGCGCTGAGGATCGCGCTGCATTGCGGGAGATTCTCATAGCAACCAAACCGGGCTTCTTGCCAGTCTCCCAGTAATATTTTTTCTAAACCGACAATTGAGCGATGAAGTGCAGCGATCGGCCAAAGAGCCAATCAGCGGGAGCCCCATACAAGCGCGGCTTGTTATCAAATTGCTCGATCTTCAGGCTGACCTCTTCGAACAAGAGCATCCACTCGGCCAGCGACAGATAGTTGTAGGGTAGTGCGACGCCATGATGGGCATTGCCTACCCAATCCATCATTCGCAACGTCGCTCGGGCTGCGATACCGTTGCGCGTGTGATCTTTGAGTATCACATACTGTCGCCACACTCGAGCGGCCTCGCGTAGGAGCACGCTGGGCTTGTCCGTATGGTGGAGCACGTCAACGAGCATTACCGCCTCAAAGTGGTTGTCGGGATAGGGAATGGTGATCCCGTCGAAGTGCGCGACTGGTGCTTTGTAAGCGACTCAACTCGGCGACTGTGAACCGCTCGTTGGTGGATTTCGTTAATGAGTTGCGTGGAGGTGTACCTTAGGATCTGACCGGCCATTGTTGGCCGAGGATGCGCAACGGACGTCCAAAGCAAGGCCGCTGCGATGAAATAGGCCGCCTTAGATTTGCCGTGTACCCTGGTCAAGTCAAGGGAAAATCTCATTGCTTGCCCAAGAAAAGTCGTGGGTTGAGTGGGTTGGCTGGTAAGAAGTCGTCCAAATAGAATTACTGGAGATTTGGTAAAGTTGCTTGGACGCAGCTAAAAGCTAGAAGTCCGATATATCCTCGCCCCCAAATCGGCTTTGGACATTAATAGCTGGCTTTTTCCAGTCATCAGCCCGTTGAATTTTACGGGAGAAACTTTCAAAATTAGTGGCCCGGATTTTACCTTGCACGAGTCCTGCCATGCCCGAGAATTTAGAACAACGTCGTCACCGTCTGCAACGCGTCCTTGAACCGATTTGCGATCGCAACGAATTCACGTCTCAAGACATTCAGCTCGTTTGCCACGAGATGACTCCTCAATTCGTAACGCAGATCCTGAATCAACTTGCCCAAGAGGGCATTCTGCAATGCGAGGCGTCGGGTCCCAAGCGATTTTTCCGCTGGCAGCAGGCCCGCGATTCGTTTGTGCCACATGCTTGGATCAATCGGCAGCTCACGACGCAGCTAACCGCTGCTCCGGCAGAGGATCGGCCACGAGAGCGGTTGCTGTCATTGGGCGCGGACAAGTTGCGGACGGCGGAATTGATTGCAATCTTGATTCGCACAGGCCGCAAGGGAGAATCGGCATTGATGGCGGGAGAGAAAGTGGCGACACATTTCGCCAGCGACATTGGGCGCATTCGCGATGCGAGCCCAGCGGAACTTAAGGAAATTTCCAGCGTCGTGTCGAGCGGGGTTTATTGCCAAATCATGGCCGGAATTGAGTTGGGGCGGCGCGTCACTGAGGCCCTGGATCGCAACGAATCACCACCAGAGAAAATCGACAGCACGGCAACGGCGATTGATTATTGCCAGCGAAAGTTTCGGCGATTGGCGATTGACCGTCAACAAGAGGAGTTTCACGTTGTGACGCTCGATACCAAACTGTTTCCGATCGCGACTCACCAGATTACCGTCGGGACGCTCGATGCCAGTTTGGTCCACCCGCGCGAGGTTTTTCGACCAGCCATTCGTGACGCGGCCTCCGCGATCATCCTGGTTCACAATCACCCTTCCGGCGATTCGACACCCAGTCGCGAGGACATTGCGGTTACAGAGCGGCTGCGAAAGTCGGCAGAAATTATCGGTATTCGTATCCTCGACCATATTGTTGTCGGATCGGATAATTGCACAAGCATCGCGGAGTGGGAGGGACGCCGCTGATCGGCGAAATCACTCAGTTAATCCGCCGATCGCCTTCGCCAGGCGAACGTAATCTTGTTCAATGCTAAAACGTTCGTGCAAGAATTCAGAAGTCAGCTTCAGCAGGCGGAGTCTTCGTTCTTGATGGCTGGCAAAGTCAATGGGTCGTTCGTCCTTTGCCTTTTCTGCCGCCTCGATCGAGTCATTCAGGCTTTCGAGTTCTTGGTATTTCAATTCGGACAGATCATGATGTCGGACGAGCGAATAATAGACGTCCCGGACTTCGACCTCAATAGCGCGGCGCTTCTCGGCGGCCAGCGCCGCGAGTTGGCGGCGACGTTCAACGGATTCCGTTTGTTTGAGACATTCGATTTCGTCTTTTAAGGCACATTGCCACCATTTCGCTGGACCAGGCAGAGAAGGACCGGCAACAAGTAACGGGTTGGCGGCCGCAATCGGCGAATTTGAAAAATCTGCCGACGTTTCCTGATTGGCGGAGGCCAAGGTTTCCAACGCCATCAAATCGCCTCGATTGACCAACGCCGTCGCAACGGCTTCGTCCAGGTCGGGCAGTGTATCGCGTGAGGGAGAATCCAATTGGGTCCAAATTGGGCGCTCGTCATTCGGATCCAGTTGAAGCAAAAATGCGAGGGCAGTCTGTAGTCGCTTTTGGTTGAAAATTAATTCTGCTTCTTGTTGTTCGACGTTTAAATCCTGGCGATCAATCTCAGCTTCGTCACCCGGAATCTCGATCTGGCTTTCGCGGAAGCGCGCGATGGATTGTTTGGCAGCCGCCAATACGTTTCGTGATTCGGTGACGATGGGTTGCTGGGCGTAAATCTCGGCAAGGTGCAAGAACGACTCTTGTGTCCTGGCGATATGTTCGTTTCGTTCGTGCCTTGCCTGGTTTGTAAGAGCAACCAAGAGGGGATGGCCCGCGCGCAATCGACATGCCAATCGATCACGATGCGATTCAAGTTGGTTGGCGAGCGTTGCAGATTGAGCGGCCAAAATTCGACATTGTTCCATCGTTAACTTGCGTAGCAACAGCGGCGTTTGATCACCGACAGGACTGCCCCAAATGGGCTCGTCAACGTCCCCCAAACGCAACGGCTGACGCGCGGCGAATTCGATTTGGGGCAAATTGTTGAAAGTCGTTTCAGCTAAACAAACCGGGGTTGGCGGTTGCGCCTTCGATCGATTCGCGCAGCATCCCAATCCAGCCAATGTCAGGCTGCATATCAGAAGCAAGGTCAAAAAAATGAACCGACGCTGAGTCAACAAATGATCAACTTGGGGCAAGAAAACAGACCAGTGGCCGCTAGCACGAAACTACTCGGCATCTTCCCAATTTATCGACGGAGCCGGATTAACCGTTTGATTGAATCCTGCCGACATATCGCAAATTACCGATTGAGCTTCGGCGACCTTTTCGATCGGGCAGGCTTGAGAAACTTTGCGGGTGCATTTCATTCGCCGGGAAAAATCAGCGAACGGGACCTCTTACTCGCCAGTGAGATCCGTGAATTTCCAAAGGTAATGGTTAACTTGGACTTGGTTGTCCATGTAGCTCCTGCTGGAGTAGCCTTCAAAGCATCCCAAGAACCGGAGGAATCGGGTGGTTGTTTCGCGAATATCCGATTCCGTCATCTCGAGGTCCTTGATTTCACCATTACTGGCAAGCTCCAGTTTTCCGTCGCTCTTGAGAAACTGTTGAAACCCAAAAGAAATCCAATGCTGTAAGCCGTCAACCATTTGGCGATGATCGAAATACAACGCGCCGAATCCCGGACCGGCTTCTCCGGCGGGTCCGAAGAAGGGAGTCGTCGTCTCTACCATCATCTTGGCCGACTGTTCTTCCATCGTGCCAAAGACCAACAAGTCACTTCCAACAAGTACATGCGGCATCAGCCAAGCATCGTCCCCAAATTCTTCGGCCAAGGGCAAGTAAAACATTTCGGCATCGCCAACCGATTTACGCTGCAGTCCAGGAAACTCGAGAGTCTTAAAAACTTCGACTTCGTTCAGGTCACGATAGGCATGGAATAACTCCTTGGCAATTTCGTAGTATTCCTCCAAGGCCTGTTTCACAATTTCCGGATTGCGGATGTCCGCGATGATCGCGAAGGCTGGTAGCGGCAGCGATTGATCGGTAGCTTCCATGAACCCTAACGACTTTTTCTCGTTTGCCAATGACATCACGAGGCCGGACTCACCTGCGGACGCATTCGGCATGAATTTTTCGGAAGTAACTGAATCTAGCTTTTGCAAAATCGGCGAAAGTCGCGCCATGGCCTCGGTGAAACTTTTCACTTCCTCCATATCATCCATAATCTGCGGGGCGTATTTTTGGAGATAAGCGAAGAGTTTTCCACAATGTTTACGTAGCATTTCGTATTTGAGGTGGCCTTGTTTCTCACGGGAAAGCAGAAACATAGTTGGATTCTGACCCAGGTGTTTTGTAAGCCTCAAAGGCGCACTGGCATCGGCAAACTTATTCTCCGAATGATTGAACAAAAAGCCTTCGATGCCTGCCGCGGATTGAAATGAGTAGCCAATAGTTGCGCCGGGCTTCCCGAAATAGCTCCGCAAATCAACCAGTAATTCTGAGATGTCCTGTTGAACGGATTTATTCAACTCCTCGCGTTCAGCTGGAGACATCGTTTCCGCGGGCACCGATGCCAAACCAGCTTGAATTGAAAATGGAATTGAAGCGATCGTATTCAGAGAGTTTTCGATACTCGCAGCGATCGTTGCCTCTGAGACATACGACACGCTGGTTAGTGTTTTGCCTGCCACCTTCGCGTCTTTGACTGGTTTCATCAGCGGATGGTCAATCAACAACGGATTTTTACCGAGGTTCTGCAAATGTTCATTGGATGGGCCAATGCTGAATGTAAGGAGGTTTTGCTTGACGGAGAGCGATGCCGCAAATGATTTCTTCGATACGAGGTCACGCATTGCTTCAAATGCAGCAATGTCTTCTTCACTAACCTCCTGAGCCATTTGTTCCCAGGGAATATCGGTTCCCTTGAAAACGATTGAGAT
>JBEBGH010000316.1:0-6440 GCA_040081565.1 Pirellulaceae bacterium | reverse complement strand
TCCAAATTGAAAACACGCACGTCATCACAACGGACCGAAAACTGGCCGAACAGATTGTCGATCGATGGAAGGGTCGGCCCGTCGAGAAAATCCGGCCTTTGTCGGAAAACCGAAAATTTGTAACGATCATGAATCGTTGTCGCGGTACGAAGGATACGCCTCCGGATTTGCGGTTGTTTATCGATCCGATTGAGATGACTAGATCCCTGTCGCGCGGCAATGTCGGCATGCAAACTGCGATTAACTTCCTTCCCGCATTGGGGCTCGACGGACTTCTCGGTATTGGTGGGGCCGCAATCTTCAACGAAATGGACTTTGAAAGCGTAACTCACATCCATGCCTTGTTGGCCAATCCTCGTGCTGGAATTCTGGAAATGATCGCGCTGAAGCCCGGCGATTACAAACCAGAAAAATGGGTGCCTGCTGGTGCCGCGTCCTACATCTCGACCAGCTGGGATGTCCCCAAAATGTTCGCCGAATTGAACAAGATGGTGGACTTCTTCATGGGTGCCGAGGGAATGTTCAAAGAACAAATTCAGAAAAACGTCAATGAACAACTGGAAATTAACTTCGAAGAAGATTTCTTGCCAGCTCTAAGCGGTCGTGTCACGGTGGTTTCTTGGGTCGATGCGGAATCAAACGCATTCAACGCCCAGGTGAACGGCGTCGCTGTCGGATTGAAAGACGTTGAAAAGGCCGAAAAATTGATCGAAAAAATTCGAGAGCGTGTCGAACGTGACAACAACTCGGAAGAAGAACGGATGGTCGAGGACACCTACAACGGTGTCAAGATTTACTCCTCCAACAATACGCGAGATCGGGAACGCCTGGAGGCCGCTCGCGAGCAAGGGAATTTGCGGATTTCCGTTCGCGCTCCCGAGCCTTCCTTCGCGATTATCGATGACACCTTTGTTTTTGGTGACAGCAAACAATTCATTGAAACGTGTATCGACACGGCCAAAGGCAAAAAAGCGAGCTTGGCGGAAGACGAAGAGTTCTTGTCGGTCACCAAGAAAATGACCAAGTTGCTGGGCACTGATATGCCAGCCGGTATCGTTTACTCCCAGCCTGGCCCGACCATTGAAATGCTGCTCAAAATGGCCAAAGGTGAAGATGTCAACAACTTGCTGGACGAGCAGGAAGAAGACAACAAGTACCTCAGTCGGTTAAAGGAAGGCCTCAAGAAGAATCCGATTCCAGACTACAACGACGTGAAGGATTACTTCAAAGCCAGCGGTGGCTTTATCACTGCTGATGATACGGGTTACCATTGGTTGCAATTCCAATTGAAGAGCGACAAGTAGTACGATTTCACGCGAATTAAAATTAGCCGCCGTCGGGCCTGCCCTTTGGGGTTCGGCCATCCACGGCGGCTTTTTTCGTTTGCCGCCTGCGTCATTCGGGCCTTTTTCGCGTGCCGGGCCGCGTTCTTTCGCGGACAATGAACGCAGTTTTCAATTGACTTCGTCCTCGGCAGCTTCTTTCGAATTATGCAACTGACCATTCTCAAAGAAGCGAAGAAGGCCTGCGGGCGTTTGGAGTCATTACCCCAACCGCAACAGTTCTTGAACACTATCCCCTTGCCCATGTCCATGGACGAGGCACGGGATCGCGGCTGGGATGAACTCGACGTGGTCTTCGTCACGGGTGACGCCTATATCGACCACCCAAGCTTTGCGATGGCGATCCTTGGACGAACGCTGGAGGCAGCCGGGTACCGGGTCGGAATAATCTCGCAACCGAATTGGCATTCCTGCGACGAATGGCGACGATTCGGACGACCGCGATTGTTCTTTGGAATCAGCGCGGGAAACATGGACTCGATGATCAATCACTACACGGCGAATCGCAAGGTTCGCAATAGCGACGCCTATTCGCCGGGCGGGCGGATCGGGTTGCGTCCCGATCGCGCGACGCTCTCGTATTGCCAACGCGCGCGAGAGGCCTACAAGGGCGTGCCGGTGATCGCTGGGGGCGTTGAAGCTTCCTTGCGTCGGCTGGCTCATTACGACTACTGGAGCGACAAGGTTCGTCGGTCGATTTTGCTGGACAGCAAAGCCGACTTGGTCGTCTTCGGAATGGGTGAAAACCCGATTGTCGAAATTGCTGATCGGCTGGCACGCGGTGAGTCGGTCAAGGACTTGCGGGACATGCGCGGCGTTGCCTATGCGCTTGGTAAAAGCGAATCGCCACCCGAAGATTGCCTCGAACTTCCGAGCTTCGAACAAGTATGCGCGGACAAAATGCAATTTGCCGACGCCACGAAGATGATCCACAACGAGACCAACCCGTATAACGCCCGGCGTCTGTTGCAAAAGCACGGAGATCAATCGATCGTCGTTAACCCGCCACAATTCCCGATCTCGAAGAAGTCGATGGACGGCATCTATGACTTGCCTTACACGCGGCGGGCCCATCCGAGCTACAAAGAGAAAATTCCGGCGTTCGACATGATCAAGGACTCGGTGACGATCATGCGCGGCTGTTTCGGCGGTTGCACGTTCTGTTCGATTACAGCTCACCAAGGCCGCATCATTCAATCGCGCAGTCAAGCCTCAATCATTAACGAAATCGGCCGGATGACCGAGGACGACCAATTCAAGGGAATCGTCAGCGATATCGGCGGACCGACCGCCAACATGTATGAGATGCGCTGTACGCGGCCTGACGTCGAGGTCAAATGCCGTCGCCAATCGTGCGTGCATCCTTCAATCTGCAAATTGCTCGGGACCGACCATGGGCCTCTGATCCAACTCATGCGTGATGCTCGCAACGTCGACGGCGTTCGCAAGGTCCTGGTAGCGAGCGGCATTCGAATGGACCTGGCCCAGCGGTCCCCCGAATACATGACCGAGTTGACTCAGCATCATGTGGGTGGCCTGTTGAAGGTCGCGCCGGAACATGCGGACAACAAAGTCCTCGACAACATGAAGAAGCCGAGCATCGACGAATTTCGTGCGTTTTCGGAGAAATTTAACCGCGAATCAAAACGTGCCGGCAAAAAACAACATCTGGTGCCCTATTTCATTTCCAGCCACCCCGGCAGTGATTTGAATAGCATGATTGAACTGGCGGTTTTCCTCAAACGAAACGGCTACAAGCCCGATCAGGTTCAAGATTTTATTCCGGCACCCCTCGATGTGGCAACCTGCATGTATTACACCGGCATGGATCCGTTTTCGAAGAAGCCGGTATACATTGCTAAATCGCTGAAGGATCGCAAGATGCAACGGGCGCTGATGCAATTCTTCAAACCGGAAAACTATTTTGAAGTTCGCAATGCACTTCTGGAAGCCAACCGTAAAGACTTGATCGGTGAGGGCTGCGATTGCCTGATTCCATCGCGAGCACCACAAGAAGCTGTCGAGCGCCGCCGTGAGGAAGCTGGCCGCCAATTCCGTGGTGACTATGTTCACCAAATCACCCGTGATCCAGCGCCTGCCCAGCAACAACCACCGAAACAGAAAAAAGGGTCGCAAAAACAATCGCGTTTTTCACCCGGCGTCGGCTATCGCCCCGACCGCAAGTCTGCCCAACCCAAACCGCCGCCACGCCGTCCCCTCGACGAGCAATAGTCGCGGCCTTGAAATTGCCAACGACGACCTAAGATTCCGCCAGCGCGCAAGGGGAACAACACGCAACGTGTGATTCGATTCAATCGTCGAACTTGAGGACTTGGGCCATGCTGCCGAAGTCGTCGGTCCAGAGAACAGGATCGTTAACAGTACGGCCGGTTACATACCTCCGATAATTCTCATTGGCAAGCAATTCGGCATTGTTCGTGATCACAATCCAATCGCTAACGTCTTCAAAAAAATCGTCGGCATTTTTTTCGATTTTACTGAGAATTGTATTGGCCTCGCGACCAATCGAGTCGGCAAGCGGATAAATAACCCGACTCAGCTCAAAATGGCGATGCGATACGTGAATTAGCAACACTCCATCTTTGGCCAGCGCCTTCGAATACAACTCAAAACATTCCTTAGTCAACAAGTGTCGAGGAATCGAATCCCCCGTGAAGGCATCGACAATGAAAACATCGTAAGGCCGAAAATCCGGTGATTTCATTTCCTTCTCCAACATCAGCCGACCATCACCCAAGCGAACACGTGTTTCAGCCGGGGAATCCTGCAGGCACGTAAAATATTTGTCAGCCAATTCCAGGTTGATCGGATTGATTTCAAAAAAAGTAATCCGATCTCCCGTTTCACCCCACATCGCCATCGTGCCAATGCCCAACCCGATGACGCCCATTTCGATCGGCTGTTGCTGCAATCGTTTGGGCAAGTTCGCCAACACTCGCCCCGCCCCGCTCTTTTTCCCGTAATAGGTCGTTTTCACTCGCTTGTACTTTTCGCCCGTGTATTGAAACCCATGTTGGATCCGCCCGCTGTACAGGGTCAACACGCGGCCCACTCCAAACTGATCATTCCCCATTGAGTCCTCGGCAGTAACCGAATTCAAACCGTAAAATCCTCGGCGCTGCACAAGTGTTCCCTTGGTGGTTGTCAACATATCGACATAAAAATATCCAAGCGCAATAACAAGCAACAAGGCTTGCCCCGCCACGCTTAGCCGCCAAAAACGGCGAGGCCAATCAAAATCCGTCGCAACCAATATCGACACAACTAACATGGCGTAGACAAATTGCATGGCGAACACGACATTTTCAAAATCTCGTTCCTTTCGAGCCATGATCGCTACCATCAGCGTTGCAATTGCGGCCCATAAGACAAAGGTGAAAATCGCAAACAGTTTTTTGAGCGAGGACAGCTTTTTCACCGATTTATCTGTCAACTGTCGATATTCATCGCTCCGCTTGGCCATCCAAACACAGGCCGCAATCCCCGTCGTGATCCATGCCAACGTCAGAGCAATCTGGGCCCATCGATTATCGCTGAAGTAAGTGTTAAAGCTCAGTACGACGCGCAAGGCCAACACCATCCCGACAATCGCGAGTAATCGAAAGACGCGATCAATGCTCAACCACGATTCGCGATAAAAGCTCCAAACGCCGACAAGCAATACAGCGGTCATCGCGAAATGCAGCTCGTAGAACCTTTCAAAAATCAAAGGCGCTACGAGCACTACCAAAGTCCCTCCCAAAGCGCCACCAATCGAAACCATCAAATAGTACACTGTCAGTTTCTGTGCAGCAGGTTTTTGCCTCGCTAACTCGCCATGACATAACATCGACGCGCAAAACAAATACGCTGGTAGAACGGCCACATGCCAGATCGTTGGGACACGAAACAAACTAATCACGAGGGCTGTCATCAAGACAGTGGCCACAAAGAAGAACTCGCGGTGGTACCATCTAGGCGCATCGAAACAGATGATGAAGGTCAATAAGTACAACCCCAATGGCAAAATCCAGAGGAAAGGGATCGTTGCGGATTCTTGACACAACTGATTCGTAATCGCCAACAACAATACCGAGGGAATGGTTGCCAAAACAATCCAAGACAACCAGTTGCCTTCTCGACAAACGACTGCTGGCGGTTGTTCATCGGTGTCTGCGGCTGCAGCGATTGGGAGAACAACGGGTGCGGCGGTTGCTCGGAACGATCGAATACCTGTCAAGAAAACCAATAATGCAAAGACGCCGAATCCCCAGCTCCAATAAATCGCTTGGGGGCGCGTGCCAAACATGCTCTCAAAAACAAAAGGGTATGCGACCAACGCCAGCAAAGAACCAACATTTGACAGGGCATACAAACGATACGGAGAACGACCGGGAAAGCTCGCTGCAAACCACGCTTGAACCAGTGGCCCCGTCGTCGATAGCAGGAAATACGGCAGCCCGATGGTCGTCAGCAATAAACCGAGAATCCTGGCGACGGGATCTTCCGCACCCTCCGGCTTCCATTTCTCGGGCGGGATGATTGGCAGTAATGCCAATGCGCCGACCAACAATAGGCTATGCAGAATGACCTGATTTCGACGCGACAACCAGCGAGTAACAAAGTCAGCGTAGGCATAACCAGCCAACAGCGTGACTTGGAAAAACAACATGCAGGTGGTCCAAACCGAGGGCGAACCACCAAACCACGGCAGAATGTAGCGGGCAATCAACGGCTGAACGAGAAACAGCAGAAATGCGCTTACGAAAATCGTCGCCGCATACCATGGCATAAGGGTCTATTCCAGCTTGGATGATTCATTCGGAAAAGAATTGTGATTTCGCACCACCAAAGGAATCACTCTAACTTGCGTCCCGCAAGCCGCCTAGTCCGAAGTCGTCGGCCGAGCCGAACTAAGTCAGTTTCCCGCGACCAAAATCTATCACGGATTCAGCTCGGCGGACAAAGATTCATTGCCAGATCCTTCAAGCCCTTTAGATCCAATTTCCCCGTGCCCAAAATAGGAATACTGTCAACTTTGATAAAACTATCTGGCGACGGGATAAACAAGTTGGGAAATCCAGCGGCACTGAGGCC
>JBEBGH010000042.1:0-22614 GCA_040081565.1 Pirellulaceae bacterium | reverse complement strand
TGGGTTCAACAAGCCGTCGCAGGGTCGCATGGTTCGCCAGGTGACTTTTGGTGCTATCGCCTTGTTGTCGGTTTTGCTGGTTTATGAAATTTCCTTTTTCGCTTTTTTTCAACGAGTGTTGGGGTTGGGCGGAAGTTGGGCGATGTTCGGCGTTTTGGCGCTAGTCGCACTTTGGGTCAGTTTGCGGATGGTCAACTATTCGCGGTTAGCGGATTTTTTGATCTCTGTCGAAGCGGAATTGAACAAGGTCTCATGGCCAAGTTCGCATTCCTTGTGGCGTGCGACAGGTGTCGTAATTTTTGTGATCCTGGCACTGTCGGCAGTTTTGTATTTGTTTGATTTGATTTGGACGATCGTGTTTCAGTTTTTGCGAATTCGAGATTAAGCGTCCCTGTGGTGTCGCGTGAATTGGCGGCTCCAATGTTTCGGTTTACTTGTCGAGAACGAGGTTGGGTGTGACTGACGAAAACAAAGAACGGGAATCATCGGAGTCGGATATGCCGGCTGACGCCCAAAATTTGGGTTCGCCAGCCGATGCTGGGCCGGAATTTGATCCCGATGATTTGGTCGACGAAATCGAAATGGAAGACGACTCCGATGGTGTCTCGCCCATCGAAGAGTTGGTAGAAGAAGACGTGGAGACGGCTGAACTGCCACCCATGGATTGGTACATCCTGAAGGTCCAGGTTAATCGCGAAAACTCGATTTGTGATGCTTTGCAACGAAACATCAAGCGATCGGGTATGGATAGATTTTTCGACCAGATTTTGGTTCCTACAGAAGACGTTCGGGAGTTTACAAAAGCCGGCAAGCCGAAAATCGTCAAGCGAAAATTGTATCCGGGATACATCGTGGTCCGCATGGCGGTCAACGACAACACTTGGTTCCTGGTTCGAGATACTCCGGGGATTGGTGATTTTACGGGCGCGGCAGGAAAGCCGGTGCCTTTGGGGCAAGCAGAGATCGAGAAAATATTGGCTGCTTCGAAGCCCGAAGAGGCCGAAGCGGGACATGAAGAAAACATTAAAACGGCGATCAAGTTCAAGATTGGTGATCGAGTTCGAGTCAAAGAAGGATACTTTCAAAACTACGAAGGCGATGTTTCGGCAATCGACGAGCGTAATGGCCGCGTGACGGTGATGATCAACATTTTTGGTCGTGCTAACCCGGTGCAATTGGATCATTGGCAGGTTGAAAAGATTTAGGTTTAGGCCAAGTCGATTTGGGATACCGAATCAGCACCTGGCGGATGGCAATTCGAAAACAATTTCAGACAGCAACGATAAGTAAGAAAAGTTCAAGCAATGGCGAAACAAGTAGTTGGTCAAGCAAAATTTCAGGTTCCTGGTGGTCAGGCCACACCGGCTCCTCCGGTGGGCACATCGCTTGGTAAGTTTGGTATCAACCTAGGCCAGTTCGTTCAGCAGTTCAACGAACGTACCCGGGAGTATGGCGGAACGCCAATTCCTGTAGTGGTCACGGTTTACAACGACCGAACCTTTGAATTTGTGACCAAGAGCCCGCCAGCCGCGGCGCTGCTCAAAATCGCTGCTGGAATTGCCAAGGGTTCAGGCGTGCCCAATCGCGACAAGGTTGCCAAGGTCACCCGCAAGCAACTGGAAGAGATTTGCGAAAAGAAAAAAGACGACATGAATGCTCGCGACTTGGAACATGCACGCCGCATGATCGAAGGCACGGCACGCAGCATGGGCATCGATGTCATTGACTGATCAAGTTGAAGTCAACAAAAAAACGAAAACATTTTATTTTTCAGGTAATTGGGAATGAGCAAACAATCGAAACGATATCGCGAGTTGGCGAAAAAAGTTCCGGAGGCAGCCGTGACTTTGGACAAGGCCGTTCAGGTCTTGAAGGGCTTTGCAGGAACCAAGTTTGACCAAACGGTCGAAGTTCACATGCGTTTGGGAGTTGATGCCAAGCAGGCGGACCAGCTGGTTCGTGGTTCTTTGGTCCTTCCCCATGGAATTGGCAAGTCGCAACGAGTGATCGTGTTCGCCAAGGGCCCAGCTGCAGAAGCAGCCAAGGCAGCTGGCGCAGACGAAGTCGGCCAAGAAGACCTGTCAAAGAAAATTATGGGCGGCTGGATGGAATTCGATGTGTGTATCGCCTCGCCTGACATGATGGGCTTGGTCGGACCACTGGGACGCGTCTTGGGTCCTCGCGGTTTGATGCCATCCCCGCGTGCCGGAACCGTGACGCCCGACGTGGCGACGGCTGTTCGCGAATATAAAGCGGGTAAGGTTGAGTTTCGCAATGATGCCGGCGGCAACATCCATGCAGTGGTTGGCCGTTTGAGTTTCGATGCTCAAAAGCTTCAGGAAAACATCGCAGCCTTTATTGAATACATTCAATCGATCAAGCCGAATGCCATCAAGGGAACTTATGTTCGCAGCGTCTTCGTGACGGCGACGATGAGCCCCAGCGTGCAGATCGCGGCCTAACGGATCAAACCAGGTGAACCATGAGTAAAGTTGTAAAAAACATTTTGTCCGACGATATTTCGCGACGCCTTGGTGGGGTCCAGGATTGTGTTGTGGCCAACATGATCGGTTTGGATTCTGAAAAGACGACCGAGTTGCGTCGAAAATTACGCAGCAAAAAAATCAGCGTGTTGGTGGTCAAGAACAGCTTGGCTCGACGTGCGACCGAGGGTACTCCTCTGGCTCCGGCATTTTCCGGTCTGACCGGAACTGCGGCGGTCCTGTACGGCGGCGAAGACTTTATTGCCCTGGTGAAAGAAGTCGCAGAAATCGACAAGGACGAGAAGTTTGCAGCGTTCAAAGCCCGCGGTGGCGTAATGGACGGTGAGGCTTTGACGCCTGACACGGTGTTGGCAATGAGCAAGTGGCCGAGTCGCGTCGAGCAACTCAGTATTCTGATGGGCCAAATTTTGAATCCGGGAGCGACTTTGGGTGGACAACTCAAGGCAGCCGGCGGGACACTGGCCAGTCAAATCAAGAAGTTGGGCGAAGAAAAAGAAGAAGAAACAGCAGGCTAGTCGCGTCGGCGTCTGGCCGCCGCGAGTTTTTAGGTTCCAAGAGTTTTTATTCGTTGGCTTCAATGAGTCAACGGTTTAGTTTTAAGAAAGGGTGTGACGTCAATGTCAGAAGCAACTATGGAATTTTCGGCTGATACCAAGTCAATGGGCGACAAGATTGCCAATTTGACTTTGAAACAAGCCAAAGAATTGAGCGATTACTTGAAGGAAGTTCACGGTATCGAACCTGCAGCTGGTGGTGCAGTTATTGCGATGCCAGCCGGCGGCGGCGGACCAGCACCAGTTGCTGAGAAGACCGAATTCGACGTTATCTTGTCGGCCCATGGCGACAAGAAATTGGACGTGGTCAAGGTAGTCAAGAACATCACTGGTGCGTCGCTGATGGACGCCAAGAAGATGGTCGAAAGCTGCCCGGCCAAGATTAAAGAAGGCGTGTCGAAAGACGAAGCCAATAAGGTCAAAGCTGAAATCGAAGCGGTTGGCGGAACTGTTGAACTGAAATAACTTTCAATTCAAATTCACACCGTTTCGGGCGCTGCCATGCGTACAGGGTTTGCACATGGCAGCGGCTCTCTGTTTTATCCGAACCCCCAAAATTGATGTTGATCGCCTTGTGCATAAGATCTCTCAATTTTTTTCTGCCTCCGCTAGGCTTTGGGAGAAGCTGCGCGCCGAGGTCTCGCCGATTTTTGGTGTCGGGTTTCTTTTTTTGACGGAAAAACGCGACTCAGTGGTCCAGGGGTTAGGGCTTTCCTTGGACGGCCGCTGCAACGGCATTTTTTGTTTGAGTGAAACGATTGGCCTTCGTTTCCTGGTTTTTTAGGGAGTATTGCGATATGGCAACGACAGCACAACGACGCTTGCAAACCGACAAAGTCCGCCGATTTGGTTCGGGTCGCGAGTATCCTTTACCACCGGACCTGACAAAAATCCAGACCGAAAGTTACGCGCTGTTCTTACAATGCGATGTTGAGCAAGAAAAACGCAAGGACATCGGAATCGAAAGCGTGTTACGGGAAATCTTCCCGATCGAAAGCTACGACAAACAAATCAAACTGGAATACGTCCGTTACGAGTTGGGGAAACCCAGATACACTCCTGAAGAATGCCGACAATTGCGGCTCACCTACGGTCGCCCTTTCCGCGTTTGGTTGCGATTACTGAAAGACCAGCCGGTGGAAGAGGAAGTGTTCCTCGGCGATATCCCTGTAATGCTTGGGGGTGGCGAGTTCATTATCAATGGTGCCGAACGGGTGGTCGTTAACCAGCTGCATCGCAGTCCCGGTATCGACTTCGTGATGGAACAAGAGCAAACCAGCGATCGCGAGACGCCGAGCTGCCGAGTGATTCCTGAGCGCGGTAGCTGGATCGAAATCAACGTTACGAAGAAAGACACGTTGTCGGTCCGCATCGACCAGAGCGGCAAGTTCAGTGCGATTACTTTGTTGCGAGCCATGTCGCCGAAGTATAGCGAAAACGCCGATATCTTGCGGTCGTTTTACGAGACCACCAAGGTCAAGGTTGTTGACGGCCGTAGTGCCCAAAAATTCGAAGGCAAAATCGCAGTCGACGACGTGATTTATCCTTCCACTTCCAGTCGCGCCGGTGAAATCATTGTCCAGGCAGCCGAGAAAATCACCAAGGAGCATGTTGAACAGATTTTGGCCGGCGGCGTAAAGGCCCTGGAAATCATGAATCCTCCGCGGAACCAGATCATCTTCAACTCGTTGCATGAAGATAACTCGTCGAGCCACCAAGAAGCGTTGTTACGGATCTACCAAAGACTCCGTCCAGGCAATCCACCGGCCTTGGAAAAAGCCAAGACGTTGTTCGATGAAAAATTTTACGACTCGAATCGCTATCGCTTGGGCAAGGTCGGTCGATTCCGTATCAATCGCAAATTGAACTTGAATGTTTCTGAAAATGAACTGACGCTTCGGCCAGAAGATATTCTCGAATCAATCAAGTATCTGTTGGAATTGATGTCACCTTCGAGCGCGGCCATCATCGACGATATTGACCACTTGGGAAATCGTCGCCTTCGCACGATTGACGAATTGGCGAGTGATGAACTGCGCAAGGGTTTCTTGAAGCTGCGGCGGACCGTTCAAGAGCGAATGACGCTCAAGGAACTCGATGACATGACGCCGCGCAGCCTGGTTAACCCGAAGAGTATTTCGGCAGCTATCGAATATTTCTTCGGTCGGGGCGAGCTGTCTCAAGTTGTTGACCAGACAAACCCTCTCAGCCAGTTGACCCACGAACGCCGTTTGTCGGCTCTCGGTCCTGGAGGTTTGAATCGAAAACGTGCGGGCTTCGAAGTGCGTGACGTTCACATTTCGCACTATGGTCGAATCTGCCCGATTGAGACGCCTGAAGGAACCAACATCGGTTTGATTTCCAGTTTGGCGATTTATGCCAGCGTGGATGCGTATGGATTCCTGGTGAGTCCGTACTATCAGGTCTCCAAAGGCAAAGTGACCGAGACGATTGCCTGGTTGCGTGCCGACGAAGAAACTAATGCCTACATTTGCCCTGCGGATACACCCGTGGTCAACGGTGTGATTGAAGGTAGCAAAACGATGGGCGGCAATATTCTGGCTCGCCACGAAGAAGACTTCGAGCTGGTCGCTCCGGAAGAAGTGCAATACATCGACATCGCTCCCTGCCAGATGGTCGGCGTGTCTGCGGGTCTCATTCCGTTTTTGGAACACGACGACGCTAACCGCGCGTTGATGGGATCCAATATGCAACGCCAAGCCGTTCCGCTATTAATCACCGAGCCCCCAATCGTTGGTACAGGTATCGAACGTGCAGTAGCCGAAAACAGCAGCATGCTGGTGCGGGCGCGCCGGGCGGGCAAGGTGACTTTCGTCGACGCCAGCCGCATTGAAATTGGTGCGGATGTTTATCCGCTGAAAAAATTCGTTGGCTTGAACGAACGTACATGTCTCAATCAGAAGCCAATCGTTGACTTGGGCCAAAAGGTGAATAAAAACGATGTCATTGCCGACGGTGCTGCTTCGTTCAACGGTGAGTTGGCACTTGGACGTAACGTGCTCGTCGGTTTCATGTCTTTCGACGGCTACAACTTCGAAGACGCGATCATCATCAGCGAAGAGTTGGTGAAGCGGGACGTTTATACGTCGATTCATATCGAGGAGTTCGATGTCGAAATTCGCGATACCAAGTTGGGCCCTGAGGAGTTCACGCGTGACATTCCGAACGTCAGCGAGAAAGCCCTCAAGAACTTGGATGAAATCGGGATCGTTCGCGTGGGAACCTTTGTTCGCCCTGGCGACATTCTGGTTGGCAAGGTTTCGCCAAAATCCAAGACGGAATTGACGCCGGAAGAAAAACTTTTGCATGCGATTTTCGGGCGTGCTGGCGAAGACGTCAAAAATGATTCGTTGGAAGTTCCGTCTGGCGTCGAAGGTATTGTGATTGATACCCAACGCTTTTCGCGGCGGATGAGCTTGTCCGATGAAGAGCGAAAGGTCTTCGAAAAAGACCTGAAAGCCGCCGAAACTGAAGGCAACGACCTTGTCGCCAAGGCCTTTAGCGATATGGTTGAGGCAATGGAAAAAGTCATCGGCAAGGTGATGACGGACGATGACGGTACGCCGCTCACTCGTGAGCAAAATACGAAGTTCATTGCCGAAAAGGCTCAGAATTTCCGCCTTTCCAACGTAACGGGTTCGCTTCGTAGCGAAGAACGAATTGTCCAACTGCAACAACTGCACACCGAAATGTGGCCAGCGATCGAAAGCGCAATCGATGATCGTGACCGTCGCCTTAACAGCATGAAGCGTGGTGATGAGTTGCGCAGCGGCGTGATGCAGATGGTCAAGGTTTACGTGGCCACCAAACGCGTGATCTCGGTCGGCGACAAGATGGCTGGACGACACGGAAACAAAGGGGTGATTGCCAAGATCCTTCCTGTGGAAGACATGCCGTTCCTCGCGGACGGAACTCCGTTGGAAATCATGCTTAATCCGCTCGGCGTTCCTAGCCGTATGAATGTCGGTCAGATTTTGGAAACGCACTTGGGTTGGGCCGGAGCGAAATTAGGCTTCCAGGCGATTACACCGGTCTTCGATGGTGCATCGGAAGGGGACATCAACGATTGTTTGGCCGAGGCCGGCTTGCCGCGTCACGGAAAAGCAAATTTGTTTGACGGGCGAACCGGTGAGGCGCTCGGGCAGGAGACCACGGTTGGCTACATCTACATGTTGAAGTTGCACCATCTTGTGGACGACAAGGTTCATGCACGCAGCACCGGACCTTACTCGTTGATCACGCAACAACCGCTGGGTGGCAAGGCCCGGTTTGGCGGCCAACGATTTGGAGAAATGGAAGTTTGGGCGCTCGAGGCCTACGGCGCTGCATACATTCTTCAAGAGCTTTTGACCGTCAAGAGTGACGACGTCGAAGGTCGAACGAAGATTTATGAGTCGATGGTCAAGGGCGAAAACACACTTGAGGCAGGCACTCCAGCCAGCTTCGACGTGCTCACGAACGAAATTCGTGGTCTCGGATTGAATATGCAATTGGAGAAACGCAGAACGTAATTCATTGCTTCTGCCGGTTGAGATTGATTTGTTTTGGTTTGGTTAACTTTTTTTAAGGAGTAGGTGACCATGGCGATTGCCGACACCTCTTACGATCGCATCAACGATTACGCTTCCGTAAAAATCAGCTTGGCCCGACCACAGGACATCCGCAGTTGGTCGATGGGCGAAGTGAAGAAGCCTGAGACGATCAATTATCGTACCTACCGTCCAGAAAAAGACGGGTTGTTTTGCGAGCGGATTTTTGGTCCGGAAAAGGACTGGGAATGCGCTTGCGGAAAATACCGTGGGATGAAATACAAGGGGATGATCTGCGATCGCTGTGGGGTCAAAGTGACTCATTCCCGCGTTCGTCGCAAACGGATGGGCCATATCGAATTGGCCGCTCCCGTAGTTCATATCTGGTTCTTCAAGGCAATGCCTTCGCGCCTGGGCAATTTGCTGGACATGAAGACCACCAGTTTGGAAAAGGTCATTTACTTCCAAGATTACGTTGTCACGGACTCTGGCGATTTGGAAGGCGAAAAAATCCCAGGCACGGACAAGAAGATCTACAAACAGGAATTGTTGACCGAAGACGAATACCGGGCAGCCAAAACCCATTTTGGCGAAGGCCGTTTCAAAGCCGGCATGGGTGCTGAAGCGGTTCGCGATTTGCTCTCAAGTCTCGACTTGGTGAAACTCAGTGACGAACTACGCGTGGAAATGGCGACCACCAATTCCAAGCAAAAACGTAAAGATTACACCAATCGCCTGAAGATTGTTGAATCGATTCGCGACAGTGAAAACAAGCCGGAGTGGATGGTTCTCGACGTGATTCCCGTAATTCCTCCGGACCTTCGTCCGTTGGTTTTGTTAGAGTCGGGGAACTTCGCCACCAGCGACTTGAACGATCTCTATCGCCGCATTATCAACCGCAACAACCGTTTGCGAAAACTGGTTGATTTGAACGCGCCGGAAGTCATCATTCGCAATGAAAAGCGAATGTTGCAGCAATCGGTTGATGCCCTGTTCGACAACAATCGTTGCAAACGACCCGTATTGGGCAGCAGCAATCGTCCACTCAAGTCATTGACTGACATGATCAAGGGCAAGCAAGGTCGCTTCCGCGAAAACTTGCTCGGAAAGCGCGTCGATTACTCAGCCCGAAGCGTGATCGTCGTGGGACCTCGTCTGCGCTTACACCAATGCGGACTGCCTAAGAAAATCGCTTTGGAACTCTACCAACCGTTCATCATTCGCAAGCTCAAAGAACTCGGTCATGCCGATACGATCAAGAGCGCGAAGAAAATGCTGGAACGCAAGGATGAAGAAGTTTGGGATATTCTCGAACAAGTTATCCAGAACCATCCCGTGTTGCTCAATCGAGCTCCGACACTTCACCGCATGGGGATTCAGGCGTTCGAGCCGGTACTAGTTGAAGGTAACGCGATTCACTTGCATCCGCTGGTTTGTAAGGGTTTCAACGCCGACTTCGACGGTGACCAAATGGCCGTCCACTTGCCGCTGTCCATTGAGGCTCAAGTCGAGGCTCATACCTTGATGATGTCGACGAACAATATCTTCGCGCCATCAAACGGCAAACCGATCATGAGCCCGTCTCAAGATACGGTTATGGGTTGCTATTACATTTCGTTGATGTTGCCGGGGCAAAAGGGTGAAGGCATGTCCTTCTCATCCTTCTCGGAAGCTGAAATGGCGTATGTCCACGGGGTCATTTCAATTCATGCGGAGATCAAGGTTCGGTTGGCGAACCAACGCGTCGAGCGGCGTAAGGAAGATGATCGCTCGCCAAATCCGTTGATCAAAACCAGCTACGGTCGAATTCTGTTCAACTCGATCTTGCCGGAAGGCATGGACTACTACAACTACCCCCTTCGCTCGGCAGATTTGTCGACTGTGATTTCGGACTGTTATCAAATTCTGGGTCGAAAAGCGACGATCAAGTTGCTGGACGATATGAATCAACTCGGTTTTCGCGAAAGTTTCCGCAGCGGTCTTTCCTTCGCGACCGATGACTTGGTGACGCCTGATACCAAGGAAAAGGTAGTTGCCGAAGCCGAAAAAGAAGTTATCAAATTCCGACGCAATTACGAAAAAGGTGTGATCACCGAACAAGAACGCTACAACAAGGTTCTGGAAATCTGGACACATGCTCGTGAACAGATCACCAAGAGTATGATGTTGGCGATGGAACACGATGATCGCGGCGGCAAGGGTTACGTGAACCCGGTGTTTCTCATGGCGCACTCCGGTGCCCGTGGTGGTGTCGAGCAGATTCGACAGCTGGCCGGTATGCGTGGTTTGATGGCGAAACCGACCGGCGAAATTATCGAAGCCCCGATTAAGGCTAACTTCCGCGAAGGCTTGACGGTTCTCGAGTACTTCAGTTCAACGCACGGTGCCCGCAAGGGTTTGGCGGATACCGCCCTCAAGACGGCCGACTCGGGTTATTTGACTCGTAAACTGGCTGACGTCGCGCAAAACGTAGTAATCACTTTGAAGGATTGCGGTACGAGCCGCTCCGTGACCAAGGGAGTTATCTACCGCGGCGAAATGGTTGAGGTTCGTCTGGCGACGGCAATCAACGGTCGTGTCTCTCGACAAAACATTGTCAATCCGATTACCGACGAATTGATCGTTAGCGAAAACGAGATGATCACGTTGGAGATCGCCCGCAAGATCGAGGAATTGGGTCTGGAGAAAATTCAGGTCCGCAGTCCATTGACCTGCGAAGCAGCTTTGGGTGCTTGCCAACATTGCTACGGCATGGACATGTCGACGGGCGATATGGTTGAAGAAGGCATGGCGGTGGGAATCATCGCCGCCCAAAGTATCGGCGAGCCTGGAACCCAGTTGACCATGCGAACGTTCCACTTCGGTGGCGTGGCCGGAACGACTGCTGAGGAAAGCGAAAAGCGCAGCAAGAAGGCCGGTATGGTTCGATTGACTCGCATGAAGTACGTGACGAATGACAAAGGCAATACGGTTGTCCTCAATCGAACCGGTGAGATTACGATTCTTGATGCCCGTGGCCGAGAATTGGAAAATCACAAAGTACCAGCTGGGGCCATTCTGCATATCAAAGACGATCAGCATGTCGAGATCAATGCCTTGCTTTGCCAATGGAACCCGCACGCGATTCCTGTCTTGTGCGAGGTCGCCGGTCGTGTTCGCTATGAAGACATTGTCGAAGGCGAAACGATGAAGGAAGAACGCGATGCCAGCGGTACGATTCGCCGCATGATCATGGACTCGCGTAATGACCTGCATCCAAACATTGTGATCGAAGATAACGACGGAAAGACTTTGGACGTCTACTACTTGCCTGAACGAGCCCACATCGTGGTTCCTGCCGGTGCCGTAATTTCTGCCGGTTCGACGATTGCCGAAACGCCTCGCGAGGCTTCGGGGGTCAGCGACATCACCGGAGGTTTGCCACGGGTCACTGAGATCTTCGAAGCTCGAAAACCCAAGGACCCCGCAGTTCTTTCAGAGATTGACGGCATTGTCGACATTCTCAATGAGAAGAAACGAAACAAGCGGACCATTATTGTTCGTAACGAAGAATCGGGTATCGAAAAGGAACATCTGGTTCCACCTGGAAAACGGTTTCGTGTTCATAGCGGTGACCACGTGAAAGCGGGCGCTCAATTGATCGACGGACCATTGGTTCCTCACGACATTTTGGACGTGTCGGGCGAGGAAGCCGTTCAACAATACCTCTTGCATGAAATTCAAAGCGTTTACCGCAGCCAACGCGTCGAAATCAATGACAAACACATTGAAGTCATTGTCGCGCGAATGCTCCGCAAGGTTAAAGTCGAAGCCTCTGGCGATACTTCGTTGCTCAGCGGAATGGTTCTCGACCGCTTCGATCTCCGACGCATCAACCAGGAACTCGAGAAGTGCCTCAAGATTTCGGATCCTGGCGACAGCAGCTTTGCCAAGGGCCAAATCGTTCTCAAAGAACACATCGAAGAGGAAAACGCCAAGATCGAAAACGAAGGTGGCAAGCCGGCCAAGGGTTCGAAACCGAAAGCCGCGACGAGCAAGCCACAGCTTTTGGGAATCACCAAGGCTTCGGTTCAAAGCTCCAGCTTTATTTCGGCTGCCAGCTTCCAGGAAACCACCAAGGTTCTCACCGAAGCAGCGTTGGCTGGAAAAGTCGACCATCTGGTCGGCTTGAAGGAAAACGTGATCCTCGGTCACTTGATTCCGGCGGGCACTGGTTTCCGAACCTTCCAAGACTCCGAAGTCCAGTACAACCTCGAAGCCATGCACACGATGTCGAACAGTTCGACTCCATCACTTGCATCCAGCTTCCCGTTGCTTGAGTCGGCTACGTCGACAGAAAAAGCGAACGAGTCCCGATTTGGATCGGGCGGCATGAACATCTTTGACGATGATTCTTCGGCCGGGTTCAGTTCTGATTCAGCAAACATGAGCGGCGGAGACGCGGCGACAGGTTCCATGGACCTTGCTGCAGCGAAGTCAATCATCGGTCGTCCTGTAGAAATGGACGATTTGACTTTGGTCGAAGGTATCGGTCCGAAGATTGCCGTTTTGATCAAGTCGCGGGGGATCACGACCTGGAATGATTTGGCGGCTACGGATACAGGAACGCTGCGAGCGATTCTCGACGAAGCAGGTCCGGTTTTCCAGAATCATGACCCAGGAACTTGGCCAGAACAGGCCGCGTTGCTGGTAACCGGTCGATGGGCCGAATTTAAGACTTTGACCGATCGACTCGACGGCGGCGTCCTGAAGAGCGGAGGCGGCGGCGAGGCGTAAAGGTTTCTGAGTGATTTTATCCCGAAAAAACCTGCTTTTGCGGCCTGCGACGACTTCGCCAGACACTTTGGCCGTTGACGAAATCCGCGAAATCGTTAACCTATTTTGTTCTGGAAAACCCGAAAATTTGCCATTGAAAGACATATTGCGATTTCACTATGCCAACTATTAATCAACTGATTCGAAATAAGCGACGAGCGCAAAAACGGTTTTCCAAGTCACCCGTTTTGGAAAAATCGCCGTTCAAGCAAGGCGTTTGCTTACAAGTCAAAACAATGACGCCGAAGAAGCCGAACTCGGCCCTTCGAAAAATCACTCGTGTTCGTCTTTCGAGTGGCAAAGAAGTTACGGTTTACATTCCAGGCGAAGGCCACAACCTACAAGAACACTCCATCGTTCTGGTTCGCGGTGGTCGTGTCCGCGACTTGCCGGGTGTTCGTTACCACGTCGTTCGCGGAACCCAAGACACCTTGGGTGTTGAGAAGCGACGTCAGGCACGCAGCAAGTACGGCACGAAGAAACCATAATTCACCAGAATTAATTTTGAGGCGGCCACGTCGGGTTGCTGCTTTTTTGAATTGAAATCTTGATTGTCGGGCTCCAGACGCCTTCCCAATCAACCACTGAAAATCCTAGCACTTATTAAATTGAAAACGAAATTTTATGGGTAAGATTACAGCCAGCCGTACGCAACTCAAACCCGATCCGAAGTTCGGATCGTTGTTGGCGAGCAAGTTCATCAATTGCCTGATGTGGGACGGAAAGAAAAACGTCGCTCAAGGCGTGTTCTACGGTGCCTTGGAAGAAATTGCCCGTCGCCAACCTGACCTCGTACCGATCCAGGTATTTGAGCAAGCGGTTGAAAACGTTAAGCCACACATCGAAGTTCGTTCGAAACGCGTGGGTGGTGCTTCCTATCAAGTGCCGATGCAGGTTAATCGCCAGCGTCAACAATCATTGGCCATCCGCTGGATCCTTACCGCGATTCGGGATAAAAAAGGTCGTCCGACTTCATTGAAGTTGGCTGACGAATTGTTGGCTGCGTACAACAAAGAAGGCGTCGCGGTCACCAAGCGTGAGAACACGCACAAGATGGCAGACGCCAATAAGGCCTTTGCCCACTTCGCGTGGTAAGCCTGACGAACAAATCCAACCGTTTTGTTGTCCAACAGAACGGTTTTTTTATGCGCCGACGGCGAGCCACTTCCAGGGTCGTTCGATAGGTTGAAACTGTCGGCTGACTCCATTATTCGATGATCGAGAACTACCATGCTCAATAGAAAGATTGAAAAGATCCGCAACATCGGGATCATCGCCCATATTGATGCCGGGAAAACGACAGTCACCGAACGAATGTTGTTTTTGAGCGGGGCTAAACATCGAGTCGGAATGGTCGACAAAGGGACCACGACGACTGACGACGATCCTGAAGAGCAGGACCGCGGGATTACGATCTACGCGGCTTGCGTGACCTTCGATTGGAAGGACGTTCACGTCAATCTTCTCGACACGCCGGGCCACGTCGATTTCACGGCCGAAGTGGAACGCAGCCTCCGCGTGCTCGACGGAGCGGTTGTCGTCTTTAGCGCCCGCGAAGGAGTCGAAGCCCAATCGGAAACGGTTTGGCGACAGGCCAACCGATACAACGTTCCGCGAATTGCCTTCATCAATAAGCTAGATCGAGAAGGCGCCGAATTTGAACGCGTTGTCAACGAAATGAAGACCCGTTTGCGGGCGAATCCTGTCGTGATTCAAATTCCGGTTGGCCAGGGGCCTCCGCATGTGAATGATCCCTTTCGAGGCATCATTGATTTGGTGCGGATGAAACTGCTCACCTTTTCCGACGAAGGAAAGACGATTTCCGAGAATACGATTCCAGAGGAACTCGCCGACCTGGCCGAGTTCTCACGGCATCAAATGTTGGAGCAGCTTTACACTTACGACGACGAAATGATGGAACTGGCAATGAACGAATCGCCAATTCCCGAGGAGATGATTCGGCAAACCTTGCGAAAGGCGACGATTGCCGGCCATATCCAACCCGTCGTTTGCGGCTCCGCGTTGCATGGAATCGGTGTCCAAGCGGTGCTGGATGCGGTTCAATATTATTTGCCGTCACCGCTTGATCGTCCGCCGGTTCAGGGAGTCAATCCAGACAAGAAAAATGCAGTTGAATCGCGCAAGCCAGATCCGAAAGAGCCCTTTTGCGGATTGGTTTTCAAGATCCTGCCCGCCAAGACCGGCGACTTCTATTGGGTCCGGGTTTATTCAGGAACCCTGGAGGCCAATAGCCGCTTGAATTGTCCGAGCCTCGACAAGAAAGAAAACGTCGCGCAGCTTTGGCAGATTCATGCCACCAAAAAAGATCGCGAAGGTCAAATCGACTCGGTAGGGCCAGGCGAAATCGTGGGCTTGATCGGGCCACGCTATGCCGTCACGGGGGATACTTTATGCGACACGCGGGCGACAATTGAACTTGAGCACATCAAGTTCCCGGAAACGGTGATCGAGATGGCCATCGAGCCAGAGACGACTGCCGATCGCAAAAAGTTGAGTGAAATTCTGGAAATGCTCAAACGGCAGGACCCGACGTTCAAAGCCAGCGAAAATGAAGAAACCGGACAGACCCTGATCGCCGGCATGGGTGAATTGCATTTGGAGGTCATTCGCAATCGATTGCTGCGTGATTTCAAATTGAACGTCAAGGTTCACAAGCCGCGAGTAAGTTACCGAGAAACGATTCGGTCAGGGGTCGAGGTTACCGGCGAATGCCATCGCATTGTTGGCGGTCAACAGCTGTTTGCCAAAGTCAAAATCAAGATGGAACCGTTCGAGAGCGAAGACGGAAAAATTCCTGTATTGAATCGTCTTCCAGCGGACAAGCTTCAATCGGAGTTCCTCAATTCAATCATGGAGGAACTGAGGGGCCGCACGGCAGGCGGCGGACGCATCGGCAGTTTTCCGTTGTCCAAGCTGCGAATTTCCGTCTTGGATCTCGAGGCGAATGAGCAAAGCAACGAAATCGCCTTTGCGATTGCCGCAGCGGACGCTTTTGAAAAAGCGCTTGAACAGGGCGGTCCAGTCTTACTCGAACCGATCATGAAATTGACGATCACAACTCCGGATGATTTCTACGGTGAGTTTGTCGGCGACCTGGCACAGCGGCGGGCGAGAATTGCCCATACCGACAGCCATTCAGGAATGACGGTGATCGAAGCACACGCGCCTTTGGCCGAGTTGTTTGGTTACTCCAACTCCATGCGCAGCTTGAGCCAAGGGCGGGCCGGCAGTTCGATGGAACCATTGGCCTACGAACCGGCACCTCAGCACGTCGCAGACTCCTTCAACGTTTGAAAACTCAAATGATCAAATGTCCAGCAACATTGTTAACCCCGAATGCTGCAAATTGGCCATGCAATTGACGGTTACTTGCAGCCCGCTAAAATCGCAGTCGATAAAAAATCTTCAAATTTTGGGAGAGTAAAATGGCTTTAAGTTTTTCGGACAGTAACTTTGAATCCGAAGTATTGCAGTCAGATGTTCCGGTTCTGGTCGATTTTTGGGCTCCGTGGTGTGGTCCTTGCAAAATGGTTGGACCTGTCATCGACCAATTGGCCAAAGAAAATGAAGGCGTGAAGATCGGCAAACTAAACGTGGACGAAAGCGGGGAAGTTGCGGAACGATATGGCATATCGAGCATTCCAGCCATCTTACTTTTCAAGAACGGACAAGTCGTCGACTCAGTAGTCGGCGCCCAACCGAAAGCTGCCTTGCAGAAGATGATCGATCGCAACAAATAGTTTGCCTGTCAAATTAATTAGACAATCCAATTCGCGGAAGCGATTTCGAAAAATCGTTTCCGCGTTTTTTATGTCTAATCGGCTAACTGAACAATTGCTCAAGATATTCCAGGGCTTGGCTGCATTCGAACGCCGAGCCGGTCTCCTGATTTCTTTCGACGGAGATAAAGCCCCGGTATTGATGCTCCTCCAGCATGCCGAACAGATTTGAAAAGTCGATCGTTCCTCTTCCCAGTTGAACTTCCATGGTCGAGCCGGAGGACATGTCGCGAACGGCATCTCGTGCGCGAAAATGCGCAACAGCCTGGCCAAGGGCCTTCATCGCTTCCTCGGGAGAATGTCGAAAGATCATCAGTTCTGCCGGATCGAAATCGATCGCCAAAGCACCTTGCGGAAATCCACTCAGTAAATCGGCTAATTCTGGACCAGAGTTCGTGCCCGTTCGAATTGCCAACCAGGCGCCGGATTTCAGGCTGTAGGCCGCCAGGTCGTGCAGGGCAGCTGTCAGAGTCCCCCTACGGGAATCGGCTTGATCACTGGGGATCGGGCCAACACGGTTGGAAACGATTCGGCAACCAAGGTCATTAGCCAAACGCATTGCTGCTTTGGTCCCCTCGATTCGCTCGTCAATTCGCTCGAGGGATTCATAACCTTGATTTGTTGGAAATTGGACACAGGAGACGCTAAGGTTAAAGTCGCCCAGCCATTTTCGAATTTGCCGGATTCCGGTCTGTGACAACTCAGCGGGCCTAAGCTCGGTGCGGGCATTGATCTCAACACCTTCCGCTCCCATTCGCGCTGCGACGCCCAATGCCTCTCGGAAGGGGAGTCTAAGCGAAGCCAACACGACCGATTTTTTTAACTGCAACAAATCCCGCTCCTGAGAATAGAGGTCCTCGGCGGCCGCGATTATCGCCGGAAGGTTTTACACCTGGGCGAGCTAAAGCCTCATGCTCTTAGTTTATCCGTTGGGGCGTTAAAATGAATGCCATGTCGTTTCGCGTTTTTCGGCACTTGAAAACAGGCAAACGTTTCGCAGCATCCAAACATTGAGGTCACCATGGTACAGGTTCGAGACGTTTGCAATTTCCTGGACGCCTTCGCGCCGCCCAAATTGGCTGAGTCGTGGGACAATGTTGGGTTGATTCTCGGTGATCCTCAGAGACCTTGTCAGAAGATCATGACTTGTCTGACCGTCACCGACGAATCGGCTCAAGAAGCAATCGCTGATCGGGCGGATTTGATCGTCAGTCATCATCCGTTGCCTTTTCGCCCGCTCCAAAAAATCACGACGGAGGAAACGCCTTCGCGGTTGGTGTGGCAATTGGCCAACGCCGGCATTTCCGTCTACAGTCCTCACACTGCGTTTGACTCTGCGGCACAAGGCATCAATGCGGAACTTGCGAGGTTGCTGGGACTGGTCGATGTGGCTCCATTGTCATCCGATGCTGTCGAACCGGCGGTTGGTAGCGGACGTCGAGGGCGATTGCCTCAGCCAGTGACATTGGGAGAGCTTGCGACAGCAATTCGAGCTGTGATTGATGCGGAGCGAATTGAGGCCAATTTCCCGCGCGAAAAAATCGTGAAGCGGGTAGGCATCGCTTGCGGTAGTGGCGGTTCACTTTTATCGTTGGCCAGGCAAAACGAATGTGATTGTTTTGTGACCGGCGAGGCCACTTTCCATACAATTCTGGAAGCTGCGGCGCAAGGCATTGCTTTGGTGCAAATCGGGCATTATGCCAGTGAGCGATTTGGAATCGAGATGCTGGCGAACCAACTTCACGACAACTTTACAGATTGTGACGTCTGGGCAAGCCGTCGAGAAACGTCCTGCCGAAATTGGCTTTAGTTTTTCGCAGTTTCCCCAGTTTCTTCGATTAAAATAGGCAGTGAAAATTTGGTTCCAAATGCGGTTCACAGTGTCTAGCATCGAATAGTGGTAGAAAAGTTCCGCATTTTGACCTGACCCCCGTCAGAGCTAAAATTGGTTCCCAATGAGAAGGTTTACATCGGCACTTAAGTTGCTGAATTGTTTCTGCAATCGTGAAAGATTCTCGCGAAGCAGTCTTGGTGATGGCACGAGGCCGGAGTGGTCTTTTCAGCAGGAGAAAAAAATGTCACGGCTATTAACAGCACTTCCCGTATTCAATGAAGCAAAAACATTGAATTGGGTATTAGATAAAGTCGCCCACCATGCAACCGACGTTTTGGTTGTTAACGATGGCTCGTCAGACGCTACTGGCGAATTGTTAAAGAAACGGACTGACATCCGAGTCGTCACCCATGCTAACAATCGTGGTTACGGCGCTGCCCTTATGACCGCTTTCGAATTCGCGATCGACCAAGGCTACGATGCAATCGTCACAATGGATTGCGACGGCCAGCATGAGCCGGAGTTAATACGCCCATTTGCAAATCGATTGGAAGAAAGCGGAGCGGACATTGTTTCCGGCAGCCGTTATATGGCTGGGGCCGGACAACAGGGCGTCGTGCCGATTGAACGACGGCGAATCAACTTTCAAATCACTCAGTTTTTGAATGCGCGACTCAAGTTAAATTTGTCCGATTCGTTTTGCGGTTTTAAAGCGTATCGAGTAAGTGCTTTGAGCGATTTTCGCTTATCGGAACAGGGATATGCCATGCCGCTCGAATTGTGGGTTCAAGCCGCTTGTCGCGGGATGAAGATTATCGAAATGCCAGTGCCTCTTATTTATCTCGATGAAAAGCGTTCTTTTGGCGGCACATTGGACGACGGCGATACACGGCTTAAATATTATCTCGACGTGATTGAAAAAAGTTTGGCCAAGATGCCCTGCAGTACACCGTGTAAAGGCTGAGTCTAATACGCTCGTAATTCCAAAAGTCCAAACGGAGCAACGAGTTGCACTTGCCGAGAACTTCATTGCGAGCACCTGCTGAGCATGGCGAATCATTAATCGAACCGCGTCCGGAATTAATGCTGGATGCTTTGCGAAAGAATCGAGAATTCTTTGCGGACTCGTCACATCAATTAGGACGGAGTTCACTAACTGCGTTTCGCGCCGCGGCCAAAAAAGACTTGTTGACGGCTGCCGCGAGCTATTCGGCAAGATATCGCGACGTATCATTCTCCGATCGCGCGTTGTTGGCACCTGCGGAAGCGTCGCTAGTCATCGGCGGTCACCAACCAACGCTTTTTCATGCCGGTGTCTGGTTTAAAAACTTTTACCTGGATTCGTTGGCTGCTGCCTCGGGATCGCTGGCCATCAATTTAATCATTGACAATGATTTGGTTGGCCTTACAAAAATTCTCGTTCCGCAGCGTACAAGTGAGGGAGCTCAATTTGAAGCGGTCGCGTTTGATGTCGTTGGGGAGAACCTCCCGTTTGAGATGCGACCAATACTCGACGCGGAGTTGTTTCGTTCTTTCCCTCAACGAGTTGCCCGCGCATTGGGCAGGCCGTATGAATTGATAGCCAATCAATTGTGGTCACTCGACACTGAAACGGTAGGAAACAATCTGGGATTACGCTTGGCCGCCATGCGCCATAAGTACGAAGAGCAGGCAGGCCTGAGGACCCTCGAATTGCCGCTCAGTACGCTATCACGCACCAAGTCCTTTGCTGTCTTTTTTCGAGAGATTGCCCGGCGGGCGGATGAATTTCGTGCCGTCTACAATCGGGCCTTGTTCGAATATCGTAAGGCCTACCGAATCCGTAGCCGTTCGCACCCGGTGCCTGAATTGGAGTTTGATGGTGTCTGGACGGAATTGCCTTTTTGGTTTTGGAGTCAGGCTGCTCCACAACGCAAGCGTTTGTTTGTTCGAGCGACAAACAAGGGACTGGAATGCACCGATCGCGAAGGTGCCGTCATTTTGTTGTCAGGACAAAGTTTCGAGGACGAGTTTGTGGCACTCGGAGAAGCCGGAATTGCAATACGTCCTCGCGCACTGACGACCACTATGTTTGTTCGTTTGGCCGTCGCCGACTATTTCTTGCACGGCATCGGTGGGGCAAAGTACGACGAATTGACTGGTGCGATCATGAACGGGTTCTTCGGATTAGAGCCCCCTGCGTTTGGAGTTGCAACGGCCACATTTCGATTATCTAATATCCCAGAGTCAAACGCTCAGGAAACGACCAATCGAATCGACTTGGCAGCGTCGCCCCCCGCCTTAGCTGGTGAAATCCGAAAGCTGAACGAAACAATTCGCAACCTGCAGTATCATTCGGAGCGGTTTATTGACTCGACGGATTGCATCGCGCAGGAGTTGTTTGATCGCAAGCGGATGTTGTTGGACGAAAAGCCTCCAGCAGGTAGTCAGCGGGAATTTCGGCAACGAATCCGTGATGTCAACCTCCAGTTAGGAGAGCGACTAAACCAATTACGAACATCATTGTTGAGCCGCCGCGACGAAGCAGTTCGTGAACTCGGTCTCGCGCGAATCCTCGATACCCGCGAAGCCAGCTTCGCGCTCTTTCCACCGGAACTCATTAAAAGTCTTCGGGGTTTGTCCAGATTCCGGGACGATCCGGGAACGTGATTGGCTGAACACGGTCGCAAAATTTACTCTTCCAGCCAAGGTTGCCAACGTCTTCGCATTTGGTAAAGCGGAATTGACGTGAAGCATTGAACGGTTTAGCCGGTGCGGAACTTGTTTGATTCGGCCCATTCGGTGGCTGATTGAGACCTGGCAACAACTGGCATAGAATCGAGCCAATTGGTTGGGGGTGGTGCAGACCTTGATTATTTGGAGAAGCTACTAATGTCGCGTTTTCTCGCGTTTGGATTTTTCTTGCTGGCTGCCGTTTCCGCGATGGCGCAGGCACCAGAAAAAGTCGCCTCAGTGGAAGGCGTTACCGAATACCTATTGAGCAACGGTGCTCGAGTGGTGATGTTTCCAGAACCTTCACGACCAACCGTAACGGTAAACATGACCGTTCTGGTTGGCTCGCGCCACGAGGGTTACGGGGAGGCAGGCATGGCTCACTTGCTCGAACATATGGTCTTCAAAGGAACGCCAACATTTGCGGACGTTCCAAAAGCTCTTCGCGATCACGGGGCCAGCTTTAATGGAACCACGAATCAGGACCGGACTAATTACTTTGAGACGCTGGCAGCAACGGATGAGAATCTGGAATTCGCCATCCACCTGGAGTCTGACCGGCTGGTCAACAGTTATGTTCGCCATTCGGATTTGATTTCTGAATTCTCGGTTGTGCGAAATGAATTCGAGCGCGGCGAAAATAGCCCGCAAGCGGTCTTGTCCCAACGTGTAATGGCGGCGGCTTTCGAGTGGCATAATTACGGCAAGACAACGATCGGCAATCGTTCGGATATTGAACGCGTGCCCATCCACAATTTGCAGAATTTCTATCGCAAGTATTACCAGCCGGACAACGTGGTGATGATCATCACCGGTAAGTTTGAGGAGGAACAGGCGCTGGCTTTGGTCCAAAAGTACTTGGGGAAAATTCCTCGTCCGGAACGAAAACTCGACCCGACCTATACCGAAGAACCACCGCAAGACGGCGAAAGAAATGTCATTTTGCGACGCGTTGGCAAAATCGGTTCGATAAGTGTCGCCTACCATATGCCTGCAGCATCGCATGAGGATTGGGCACCCTTGTCAACGCTGGCCAGCATCCTGTCGGAAGACAAAGTCGGTTTGCTTGAAAAGAAATTGGTCGAAACCAAGTTGGCGACCAACGCGTCGGCACGTTCCGACAGTTCGCACGACCCCGGATTGTTCTTTTTCTCCGCTCAACCGGAGGAAGGCAAGTTGGACGAAGTCCGCAATGTGCTTCTTTCCACGCTAGACCAATTGGGCGAGCTAACGTATACAGCCGAAGCCGTGGAGCGGGCAAAACTGCGATCCCAGCGGCAAATGGAGAACCTGCTGTCGGATGCTCAAAGCATGTCGCAGGCTCTCAGCTCGGCGACTTCTTTAGGAGATTGGCGATTGCTATTCCTGCAACGCGATCGGATGAAAGCTGTTACCGCCGAGGACGTGAGCCGCGTCGCCAAAAAATATTTCCAACCGTTTAACCGTACAGTCGGGATGTTCATTCCTTCGGACACCGCAATGCGAATGGAGATTCCAGCCGTCGCCTCGATTAACGACCTGGTCAAGGAATATAAAGGTGGTTCCGCCTTGCGTAGTGGCGAAGAATTTGACACGAGCCCCGCAAACTTGGCGGATCGTACTCGTACCCTCGACATCAACGGCATCAAGGTTTCGTTACTGCAAAAACAGAATCGTGGCGAAACAGTTTCCATGGCGGTTACCTTCCATTATGGCAACGAAGATTCGTTGGCCGGCAAGAATGTTGCGGCAGGAATGGTTCCCGGTATGTTGATGGCCGGAACCAAGAACATGAATCGCCAGGCTCTACAAGAAAAATTGGAGTCGCTCGGAATTCGTATCTCGACAGGCGGCGGGGGTGGCGGA
>JBEBGH010000315.1:0-6450 GCA_040081565.1 Pirellulaceae bacterium | reverse complement strand
CACGATCAACGATCTGGATGAGTTCAATGTTTCGATACCGACTGACAGCGATGCGGCCGTTAATGAAGTCGATGAGAATGTGATCGTCGGCACCACGGTGGGTTTGACCGCCAACGCCTTCGACCTCGATGCAACCAATAACACGATCACCTACAGTCTGACCAGCAACCCGGGCGGGCTGTTCCAGATCGACGCGAATACAGGGATAGTCACCACGGCTGCAGCCATCGACCGCGAGACTCACGGCGCCAGCCGCTTGATCACCGTCCAGGCCAGCAGTAGCGACGGATCGACTGCCACACAGAACTTTACGATTGCAATCAACGACCTAGACGAATTCAACGTCACGTTGCCATTGGATGCAAATGCGTCTTCGAATTCAGTTGCCGAAAATGCCACGGTTGGAACCGTGGTTGGGATCACAGGCTTTGCCGAGGATCTGGACGCGACGAACAACACGATTACCTATACGTTAGATGACGATGCAGGCGGGCGCTTCTCAATCGATGCCAATAGCGGCGTTGTGGCAGTTGCGGGAACGCTGGATTACGAATTGAATATCAGCCACAGTATTAGGATCCGCGCTACATCCACCGATGGATCTTCTGCGACTCAAGCCTTCACCGTCTCGGTGACCAATGTGAACGAGGGAGGGGTCGGGCTGATCAGCGATGTTAATGCGACGGCCAATACTGTCGTCGAAAATTCAGTTGCGGGAACAACGGTAGGGGTGACAGCGTGGGCGACTGACCCTGACTCAGTTGATACGGTTAGCTATTCGCTCGACGATAGCGCCAGTGGGCGATTCGCCATCGATTCAAACACTGGAGCGGTTACCACAGCGGGCGCGATCGACCGGGAAATGGCTGGTTCGTACAACATCACGATCCGCGCCACGTCCAGCGACGGGTCCTTTAGCACTCTCACACTGGCGATCGCAATTACGGACGTAAACGAATATTCCATTGGTCCGATTTCTGATACTGACTTGGCGAACAACTCAGTAGACGAGAACGCATCCATCGGATCGTCTGTTGGTGTTACGGCTCAGGCTACTGATAACGATGCAACGAACAATGCCGTCACCTATTCACTAATCGACGATGACGGTGGAAGATTTGCAATCGACGCGAATTCGGGAATCCTGACGGTTGCCGCGACGATTGATCGCGAAATCCAAGGTCCCTCGCGCAGCATTACCGTCCGGGCAATTTCCGCAGACGGGTCGTACGTTGATCAGACGCTCATCATCAGCATTAATGATGTCGACGAGTTCGACGTTAGCTTGCCTGCCGATACGGATGCGTCAGCCAATTTTGTGTCCGAAAATTCAACGCTTGGAACTGCGGTTGGAATCGACGTTGATGCTATCGACGACGACGCAACGATGAATGCGGTGGTTTACAGTTTGGCCAACGACGATGGGGGCCGTTTTGCAATCGACTCGGTTTCCGGAATCGTCACGGTCGCAGGCTTGATTGACCGCGAGTTGGATGGCGCAGTTCGAACGATTGTCGTGCGTGCCGATTCGGCCGATGGCAGTTTCTCAACGGCCAGCTTTCAAATCACGATTGGCGAACTGAACGATCATTCACCGATCATTATCAGCAATGGTGGATCCGCCGTGGGTTTTGTCAACGTGTCTGAGAACAACATCGTTGTCACCGATGTCGATGCCACCGACGGAGATCTTCCTGGGCAACCATTGACATATTCAATTGCCGGTGGTGCTGACGCCGCAAGATTTACGATCAATTCCTTGACCGGCGAATTGCAGTTGCTGCAAACTGCTGATTATGAGTCGCCGTCGGATGGGGATCGCGACAATACCTACGAGATTATGGTACGAGTCGAAGATGTCCATGGTTTGAGCGATACGCAAGCCTTATACGTATCAATCATCAACGTGAATGAATCGCCAGTCGCTGTTGCCGATTCCTACCAAGGGACGGTAGCACAAAAAATGGTCCGCTCAGCTGCAGACGGCTTGCTCGCCAATGACTCCGACATTGACGGTGATCCAATGACCGTCGTGTTGGTTTCCGGACCAGCTAGCGGAACGCTTCTAGTGAACGCCGATGGTTCTTTTGAATTCACACCAACTCCAGGTTTTAGTGGCGATATGTCCTTCCGCTATTACGTAACGGATGGGGCGTTAGACTCCTCAGCGGTAGACGTAATCTTATCGATAGCATCGGTTGGTCCGCCGCCAGTTGATCCGATCGACTCTTCGGAAGAAGACCAAGAGGAAAATGAGGAATCCGATTCCGAATCGAACGAGGCCACCACTCAACTTCGCGGCCTAGGCCTTCAAGTGGTTCTCTCTCAGAGCGAACAAGCCAAAGCGAATTTCAATGACGTTGAGGATTACAACGAGGTTGAAGATGCTAACGGTAATCGTGACAGCGGCCTGTTCGCCTCAGCCACTTCAAAATTGAACGGTCCCACTGGTGGAATTTCACCAGTCGGAATAGAAGAAAATCCATTCCGGAATATTGGGTTGACAAATGCCCAGCTTAAACGGTTGGCAAGTCATCCAGAACGAATGTTCAAATTTGACTCAGAACTCAGTCCAGCGCAATTCGAATACCTGTTGGAGTCTTTCGCCAAAGAGCTTTTGCTGCGTGAACATTCAATCCAACTGGTTTCTGGTTTGGCGACAGCCGTATTCGTTGGGGCTGCCACTGGCGGGGCGCTGTGGCTGGCAGGTGGTTCCTACCTGGCCGCGACCTTGTATTCCTCGTTGCCTGTTTGGGCTCGATTCGATCCGATTTTTGTATTGCAAAACAATCAGGCACGCAAACTCGACGACGACCTGACGCTTATAGATTTGATTAACGAAGAAAGCGTCAATCACGAGACAATTGACGAAAACGAAGAGGCGAAATCATGAAGCTAGGCACTATTGCTCGAATCAATTTTGCAATTTTAGTTCTTTGCGTAGCGTCGGTCATGTTCGCGAGTGCGTTGGGCTGGCTGCCGGACGAGCGAAAAATTGTCTCCAAGTCTCGCGGAAAGATATGTGAGGCCATGGCCACAAGCATCACACACTTGGTCGGCGGATCCGATTTTCGGCAAGCGCGTTCGCAACTAGAGTTACTGGCCAAACGAAATCCCGAATTGATTTCCGCAGGCTTGCGCCGGGCGGACGGAAAACTGTTGGCCAGTACGGAGCAGCATTCTCAGGAATGGGAAGCCGGTCTTTCGAGCAAAAACGATGGCTGCTACAAAGTTCCGATCCTCAACAGCGACGCCAGCAAGTGGGGCGATTTAGAAATTCAATACCAGCCCGTCTACGAGGGCATCGCCGCTTTCCTCAATCCCGCGACAATCCTTTTGTGTTTGTTGTTGACACCGATGATTGGGATTGCCTGTTGGTTGCACTTGCGCCGCATTTTGAAATACCTTGATCCTTCTCGAGTGATTCCTCCCCGAGTGCGGCAGACATTAGACAGCTTCATCGAGAGCGTGGTCTTGATGGACAAAAACAACCGCATCGTGCTGGCGAATCAAGCTTTTTCGAAGCAAGTAAACCAACCCGCAGACGATTTGTTAGGTCAGTCCATCGATCAATTTGACTGGCAGCCAGAAAGTAGTGAGGAATTGCCGTGGTCCGCGACGAACGGACATTCGGTACCGGTTGGTGGCGCCATGCTTAAAAGAAACTTAGAAGATAAAACTGTTGGGGTCTATTCTGTTAATTCATCACCAGTCTTGGACGAAGACGGAAAATACCAAGGCTCGATGGTCGTTTTTGCTGATGTCACACCGCTGGAGCGGAAACGTCAGGAGTTAGCCCAGACATTAGAAAAATTATTGCAATCCAAAGTCGAAATTACCAAGCAAAATGAGGAGTTGCGGTTCCTCGCGGCGCGCGATCCATTAACTGCGTGTATGAATCGCCGCAGTTTCTTCGAGTATTTTTCGGAGTATTGGGATTTCGCCAAAGAGAATCACAAAACGTTGTGTGCTGTGATGGTTGACGTGGACTTCTTCAAAGCAATTAACGACACTTACGGCCATGGTCGTGGCGACGAAGTTTTGAGACGCGCCGGAGCTTTGCTCAATAGTCTGGCTGGCAAGCATGATATCGTTTGCCGCTATGGCGGTGAAGAATTCAGCGTCGTTATGCTCGACTATACCCTTGATCAAGCGACGGAAATGGCCGAGAAGATTCGCCATGAATTCAGCGAGTTGGATTTTGGCGAATTCAAAATTACTGTAAGCGTTGGTGTTTCCTGCAACGAATTCGAGGCGGCGAACCCACAGGAACTTCTCGACCAGGCGGACATGTGTTTGTACGTGGCCAAGCGAAATGGGCGCAACCAGGTGGTCCGCTTCGACCTCGTGCCGAACGATGTCGTTGCGGATAAAACAAAACGTTCCAAAGCGAAGCTGTTGGATCGCGATGCCGTCACCACGAGAATTCAGTACCCAGCAGTCGCGGCCTTGCTCTCGGCATTGTCATACCGGGATCCGCAAACTGGAGCCCATTCGGCGCGTGTCTCACATTATGCGGCAATCCTGGCTCAACGCGTATTGCGACCAAGGGACGTCTACATTGTCGAAATGGCAGGATTACTGCATGACATTGGCAAGGTTGGCGTTCCGGATTCGATTCTTCTTAAACCCGGTAAACTGACAGAAGAAGAATGGGAAATCATGGAACAACACGACCAGATTGGAATTGAGATTATTTCCAAGGCCTTCAAGTGCCCCGAACTCACCGAGATTGTCGTCAATCACCACACACGTTGGGACGGTCAAGATCAAGCCGCGAGCCTACCATCCGGTGAAGACATTCCGATCGGAGCCAGAATTCTGACGATTGTTGACGCGTTTGATGCGATCGTTTCGGACCGACCTTATCGTAAAGGGCGTCCGATGGCGGAGGCCGTCAAGGAGCTTCAACGCTGCGCTGGCGGCCAATTCGATCCGAAGCTCGTTGAGATTTTTTCTCACGTGGTGGAATCGGGTGCGATCGAAATGGTGAAACTATCAGACAATCTTTCTCAGGAAGAGGTTCTCAACATTGGCGAACAAGTCGAAAGTCTTGTAAACGCCATTGACCGTGGCGATCAGAAGTTGTTTGTCGCGCTAGCCGGGCGTTTGCGGCAGACAGCCGAGAAATCAAATGCAGCCAACCTTGCGAACGCCGTGGGGCGGGTAATCGACATGGCGAATGATACCGATCAACACGAACAAATTGCTCGCGAAACAATGGAACTGTTATCGATGTGCCGTTCCATTCATCGAGATATGGCCCACACGACGATTGCAGAAGCCCGCAATCACGCGGTTAGTACCACATAACAAAGCCGCTTTTTAAGCAATTTCCGGCCTATTGTCCGGCTGGCACTGGCGATTTGCCCGCGTAAACCCAGCAATTTTGCCTCATTTTCAATCAAAACGAACGGGCTTGCGAAAAAAAATTGACTTTTTTATTTTTTCTGCGAACCTTTGGGTCTGTTAGACGACTTTAATTGTGGTCACGGACCAGAAATCGTCCAAACGAGCGATTTCTCGACCAATACGTGTTTTTTTAGATTCTTAACTGTGCGTTGGCACGGGGAGCAATGACATGCGAAGCAATCAAAACCAAATCAACGGCGTCAACGGAAACGACGGCTTGGTATTGGATTGCGTCCGTACGCTCCAGCCCCAACGCCTCTCCACCGACAGAGGCAATTATTTGCCCTGCACGAGCGGAGCCAATCCATCGTTGTCGTTATCGCAGAGCGCGAAAACGCAACCGGGCGAACTAATCGCCCGTGGTGGCTTCGACTCGGGGAGCATTGTGGAAATGGCCACAATGCGCGAATCGATGCCACATCAGTGGCGGTCGACTTTTGAAGGCAAACGCTCTTAGAGAAAAACTCTCGAGCAACTTTCAAAAAAAGTCACCGATCGCCGCGAATGGCGGACGCGAATGGACCCATTGGTCCCAAAGCAATCGATCCGATTCTTTGTTCGCCGTTTCCTCAGTTTTCATCAAAAAACACGTATTAGCCCACGATGGAATATGAACGCACAAACTCAAACTATAGAAAAACTCCGAACCCTGACTGAATTGGTTCAACGAGCTCAAAGCGGTGATTCAGCTGCTTTCGGCGAATTGTTCGAGCGATTCCAGCCCTTGGTTATGTCGGTACTGTTGCGTCGAGTTGGAAACTACGGTGACGCTCAGGAATTGGCGCAAGATGTCTTCATCAAGGCCTTGACCAAGATCGATCAACTTCGAGTCCCTGAGGCTTTCGTTGGTTGGTTGAAGTCGATCGCCGTCCGGATGTCGATCAATTTCGTTCAGCGAAAGCGATTGGCTTCGGGTGGAGAGGGAATCGTCGATAGCGCAACTTCGGACGAAGATTCTCCGTTCGAAGCGGCTCTTGCGATCGAACGGCAGGATGAAGTTCATCGATGTCTGGGCCGATTGCGAGCCTTGGACCGAGA
>JBEBGH010000645.1:0-1594 GCA_040081565.1 Pirellulaceae bacterium | reverse complement strand
ATCCTGAGCCGAAAGTCGGCGCCCTCTTCTCCCTCTCCCCGTCCTTCACGGGGAGAGGGTCGGGGTGAGGGGCTGCAACGCGTGGCCTAGCCCCCTTGTGCTACGTCCGATAACCACCTTATTTCGCACGAAGAAGAACAAACCGAGCAAATCGTCGAGATGGGCCATAAAGAGACCTGGTCGCATATACCCGATGGTGCGCAGCACAAAACCGCGTCTGTACTCAGTTGACGTGAACACTCACGCGACTCCACACTCAAGAGCCGAATAATCATCCTTCGCTTGAGGCTCCTCCGTGAGGCACCGCTCCCAAAGCCGCTGCCAGCATCGGATGGATCGTGAAGCGAGTACTAAAGGTGAGCGCAGATGGAGAAATGTCGGCCGCGCCATTGGCACATGAAACCCATGGCTCAGTAGCAGACAGTTTCACGCGAACTGCGCCAACGCGATATAATGTGCCAACCAACGCACGCGCCAGAGCCAAATAAGCCGCCTGACTTCCGCCGTCTTTCGCGTTTTTTGCTAACATGACAATAGGATCATCCTTAGGAATTTGCCCCTCTAGAATAAGCTCCGCCAACCATCCCATCTGCTCCTTTGTGGCAAGCTCTTCCATCCTAATCGATCCAGCCTTGCCTGACAGAAAGTCCAGATATATCCAGAGGCTTGGATAGAGAATTTGCCACTCATCCAAAATCGCGGTGCGACGAGAAGTTGAATACGGGTGCTCCGCCTTCCTAACGTCGCTTGCCGTTACCTTTTCATATCCCTCAGCCAACGCAAAACAGTCATTGACGTAATCGATTACATCTCGCGGCCTCAATAGAGACCGCTCGAGGATAAAATCAAGCGTCGTCAGCTCGCCCACCTCCTTTGGGAATACATCATAAAGCTTACCGACTTTGCCGCGATAGAGGTGTGCAATTCGTCGATCCAGCAATTCTTCGAACTGTGCTTTATTCCACTTAATTTCGGAAACGTAGTCGCGAATTTTTTCGCGCTGAATCGTTGGGTCTGCTGCATTATTGTAGGCTTTAAATAAGATGTCTGACCTGATTGCAATTATTATCTTCAATCCTCGAATGCGATGAAACGTTTGTACGGTCTGAAGAAGCGCTCGAATCAACTTGAAGCGAATCGAATCGTCGACCCAGTTCTGGTCTAAGCCGTCGATGACAACGTAATGTGGTGCCTCCTCGTCGTGCGCCCGGGAAAATCCGTGAAGCGAAAGCAGATCAATAACCTCATTCAATCTTGCCACCTGCAAGTTGCTGATGATGTTGCGCCCCAGGCGGATCAACTCGTATTTCACTTCGGACGCAAGCTTCTCTGAAACCTCAGCGCCAGCGTGAACAATGGGAAACTTTATGCCTGCATCCGCCTTGAGGTTGTTTTCAAACTTTACAACTATTTCCTTAACGTTTTGGTCTGCGGTGATCCAAAATTTGTCTTGCCATTCCATGAAGTAGTCAATTGCCGGTTTCTTTCTCGGGTCATCCTGGAGCCAATCTTGAATTGTCCTCAATATGCGACTTTGGTCTTCTTCCCGCGCTACATTCCATCGTCTTTGAATTATCTCAAGACAGATAACATG
>JBEBGH010000041.1:0-22792 GCA_040081565.1 Pirellulaceae bacterium | reverse complement strand
CACGTTCCGCGAAGCCGTGCGCGACAAAGTGCTCTACGTGCTCGTCTTTTTCGCGCTGGCAACCTTGCTGGGCTCGAAAGCGCTCGGATGGATCAGCATCGGGCAGGAAATCAAAATCGTCAAGGACTTCTCGCTCGCGGCCGTATCCGTGTTCGGCGTGCTCATCGCCATCTTCGTTGGCACCAGCCTCGTCTACAAAGAAATCGACAAGCGCACCATATACACGATTATTTGTCGTCCGATGTCGCGCTACGAATTCGTGCTCGGAAAATACTTCGGCATGGCCGCGCTTCTCGGTGTAGTAACGGCAGTCATGGGTCTCTCGGGCGCCGCTTACGTCACCATGCTCGGCGGCAACGTCAATGAAACATACATCTACGCCGTGGTCCTCACGTATTGGGAACTTTTGATGGTGACGGCCTTCGCCAGCTTCACCTCGCCGCCGACGTTCCCGTCGACATGCAGCGCTGCGATTACGATTGGGTGAGCGTGGCCAGAACAAGATTTCGTCGGCTAACCTAAGCGGTTCTGGTGCTCTTAAAGCCCTCAGTTATTTTGAAGAGCAAAGTAATGGAATGCCGGTGAAGGCTTGTCGGGTCCGGGCAGTTTGGCTAGACTTTTGCAGGTGTTTTCACGATTGCGGCCGTTTCAGCTGATGCGGGCGGATTAAGCTACCCAACGACTGGATGCGGCAGTACGAAGCGAATTTTGAGGGCAGTGAAAGCTTCCGAAAAACACGGCGAAAAATAACGGATGGATGGCTGAGTCTGGTTTAAGGCACCGGTTTTGAAAACCGGCGTACTCGGAAGGGTACCGGGGGTTCGAATCCCTCTCCATCCGCTTTGGCGTGCAACGCGACCTTGGGCGAACTGGTCGAAGATTTTTGAAACACTGAGGCACGGAGGACACAGAGGCCGGTCATGGGTTTTCCTGTTTGCCCTATGTGGCTCTATGTTGGAAAAGAATCAGGATTTCATTTGCCGACCGCCGGTTCAACATGGCCCGATTTTTTGACACGAACTTTTGCGAGTTCGGTCCAGACTTGGTGATCAAACGGTTTCGGTGACATCTCGACGGCAACCAAGTGCTTGTCGCCGCGTTTTGATTTCTGGACTCGGGCGTTCAGGCAAATCCAGTCTTTGGTTTTGAAAGCGTCGTAGATCCGTAGCCTGCCGCGAAAGCCGTCGCCGTCCTGAATGAACACGGCGACCGGCTTTTGCAAAGTGTTTGGATCCTTTTCGCCACCCTGGGCTACCGCGCGAGATAGTCCGTCGAAATAGGTTTCGATCAGGTCGGCAAGCCGTTCTTCGGTCAACTGCGGGTCTTCATCAATCTGCCACACCATCTTGTAGGTCCAGAACTCGGGGCTGTCGGGTTTGGACCAGCCTGGTGCAAACCGGATGTCTTCGTAGCCGTTGAATTTGATCGAGGGAGCAAAGGAGAGCGGGAACAGTATTTGTTCCGCACCCCAATCATCGGGGGCCTCCAGAATTTTCTCAACTTCCTTTTCCTGTTGATCCTGTTGATCCAGTTGATCCCGTGAAGCTTTCGCGCTTCTGAGGCCGTCCTCGGTGACGTTGGAAAACGATTTCCCATCGAAACGAAATAGTCCTCCGGAGAAGCCGCACCAAAGCGTTCCGTTGCGGTCCTCCAGCATTGCCTGAAGTCCAAAGTAGCGGGTCCAGTAGGGCCGGTCGGTCTCGTCGAACAGAGTGAATTTTTCTCCGTCCAGGCGATACGCTCCAACATGCGTCGCACCAATCCAAAGCTTACCGGCCTTGGTTTCATAAATCGTGTAGATATCGTTTTGAGTCAGGCCTTTGATTTCCGGAAACGTGGTGAACTTGTTGCCATCGAAACGGCAGACGCCACCGTCTCCCGTCATTTCTGGCTGGAAAGCCTGCATACAGGCAAACCAGATATTCCCCTGTTGGTCTTGCAAGATGTTGTTTACGGTGTTGCTGCATAGACCATCTTCTTTATCGAAATGGGTGAAAGACTTTCCGTCAAATTTGTAAGCACCGTATCCGTCGGTCCCAAACCATAGGTTTCCCTCCCGGTCGTGGAGTTTCATTGCGGGCCTGCCATTGAAGATGGCATACGATGTGGTTTTCTGTTTGACGAACGGGACTTTGAACTCGACAAATTTGTTGCCGTCGAAACGGTAAACGCCAAGATCCATGTTAGCCCAGATATTTCCGTCGCGGTCAGCCTGAACTCCGCCGCCACCGTCAGGCAATCCCATGGCATTTCCAAATCGGGTAATCGATTTCCCGTCAAACCGGCAGATTCCTTCGTGCGTGCCCATCCACAGATTTCCGTCTTTGTCTTCGGCAAAGCTCGTGACGACGGTACTGGGCAATCCATCTTTGGTCGAAAACCAGTTAAGTGCTTTGCCATCGTAACGTACGGCACCCTTGGCCATCGTCCCAAACCAAAGATTCCCGTTCTTGTCCTCGTACGCTTCGACCACATACTGGGCGATCCGGTCGGTATCGGCTGGTTTCAGATCAAGCGTTTTCCTGATCCAGTCTGTAACCGTTTTCTGCTCTGCATCCGATGGCTGATCAGAATCCTTTGGCGGCATCATGCCACTTTCCATCTGCTCGACGACGGCAGCAAAGACTCCCCGCTGTCCGGCAAGATCGTCTTCGGTCTCCGCCTCAAGAAACTCAAGCCCTTCCATATTTCCGGGCTCGTGACAGTCGGCACAGTATTTCACAAGCAACGGTCGTATCGTTTTCTCAAACTCACCTGCGGATTTGTTGCCGCCATTTCTGACCGGACTTGATTGTTCCTGCCCCCCGCACAACGCAGCAACGACGAAAACACTGACGATGGAAACAACGATCGATTTGAGCACGAAAAACCTCACCGAGAAAAAGTGATGGACACAACTGCCACTCGATTCTAAAGCTTTCGAACAACCAAGACTCGCCTAAAAGGGCGGAATTGAGTAACCGGTTTGTCACAAACCCGCGGCCTTACGGCCATCGGCTCACGTTGCATGGCATAATGCAATGTGAATGAGCCGTGATGCGTAAGCGGCCGGGCATTTGTGCCCTCATTGCGGTACTTTTGAACCGTTCACAGGCGCGACTGGGTATGTGGTTTTGAGCGAGAAACGGGGACACGAAGCGGCCATACAAGCAATGACTCGCCAGTGAATGAGTCCTGTTTTGCAACAAAAGACTCACTCGCAAGCGAGTCATGCTCCTATTTGTGCAACTTCAAAACGTCAGCGTGCACTTCCGGCCGGGGCGAACGGTTCCAATGTAACTGACAGTTCTTAAGAACAACGTTTGCGAATTATCTCCTGTCCCGTAATTCAAAACCTGATTTCAACAATTGCTCATTGACTGTGTTTGAGACTGCATCGCCCAGAGTGTCCTGACCGCTCGCTCCGGCCATTTGCTTTTTTTCTACTGCCAAATAGGCTTCCCGTTCTAGACTGACCTTGGCCAATTGCTGTTTGATCTCTCCACGTTTGGCTGCCATCTTTTTCACATAGGCTTTCCGCTCATCCAGGGTCATCTTTTGAAGTTCTTCGGGAAGATCTTCCGTTTTCACATTTTCAATCGCCTTTTCGTCTTCTAGCAGGGTATCGCAGAGATCGCGACCATTGTTGCAGTAAGCGGCACTTGCCTTGGATTGGACGCGCGAGACGCTGTTGCCGATCGAATCGGCGTTTTTATCTTGTGCCAACTGATTGCCCCTATAACTCTCGCGTACCTGTTTGGCGCCAAACCACAGATAGGTTTTGTTCAGTTCGGTGTTGAGTTCGAGAATGATTTTGTCTTGCGGGCATTCAATATGAACGACTTGGCGATCCTGATTGATGTTCAAAAATTTGCCTTCGGCCAGTTGCGCTCCATGCTGCCAACTGCCAGCCAGACCCTCGCTATGACTCCCGCAGTGAATCGTGTTTACGACGACGCCCGACTCAATCGCTTTCTTGCAGGCCGATTCGTAGAAAACGCTGCCTTGGGTGAACGGTTCATTCCCAGCAATGAAGATCGCTTTGTAAGTATTCGGTTCCTTGCTCCAAGCCAGTCGTTTTAGCGCCTCATCGATCACCATTCCACAGTATTCGTCACCGCCATTGGTGGTCAGTTGGAACAAAGCTTGCGACACGCTGTCAAGATCATCGGTCAGCGGAACAACTTGCCGAATATAGCCCTCGGTAGCCGGGAGATTGGTATTCCCGTATTCAAAGACGGAGACCCGCAACACGGGAGTCATTCCATTCTTTTTCGCATCAGCAAACTGCTGCACGATATTCCAGAGTTGACTCTTGGCCTGACCGATAAGTCCATCCATCGAATTGGAAGTATCCAGGAGAATCGCCACATCGACCGCCGGTCGTTTACCAGTGAACAGTGTCGTGGCTGGATCGGATTTAGGTTTGCTTTTTTCGTCGCGTTGCTCAATGGTGATAATGACATCTTGTCCAGTCGCCAATTGAATCGCTGTCGGCATGAACAGGGCCACAGTGGCTGCGAACAGAAGTACTTTTTTCATGGGATACTCCAAAATTGAAAGTGCGCTCGGATGTTGAAATAGAGCGAGGAAATCGTTCAAACCATGCGGATTGCAGTTCGAAATTCCAATCGCTCAATACATCATGATACGAAACGAATTGCCGTTTCGATGTAACTGGATTGTAAAGTCTCAAGTGATGCTAGCGGGGCGTTTAAGGAATCGCAGCTTCATTCGTTTTGTCCTGCCATTGACCATTCCTCGCAAATGATACGTCGCCGATGATTCGCTCGCGTTGCCGACGAAGCAGCACGAGCTGTTTCGTCATATTGAGATTGAGTTGTTCGTGCGTCGTTCCCAGCTGAAGGCTGCGTTGGAACACGTCCGCACCATTGGTTGCAGAATCCGATTCGATTTCACGAAACACTTCAAACCTAGCCAAACAAACGTCTTCGGGAACCGAGCTCAATTTCCGATTAGCACGAGATCTTGCGAGTTGAAAACGGAACTGAGAGACTGGGATCGATCAACTCACCGTAATTTGTACGTGGTGTTCCAATGGCAAAGATTTCTTGCCGCAACAGAATAACTCCGATCGTGTGACGTCGTGAACCATTGCATCCAGCGACTCAAGTCTCCATCTTCATGCGGCCACAACAGAAGGTGGAAATGGTTTGTCATCAGACAAAAACCTGTCAGACGCATCGGCACCTTTTCGTGAATTTCCGGCATCAGGTTTACAAACGCGGCGAAGTCATCATCCTTGTGGAAGACGTCATTGCGGCCATTGCCCGGGTTCAAGGCCATGGCAAACAAACCCACCTCGTGATGCTCTCGATGTTCGCGGCATGCTCGAACTTATACTTGGCTCAATCCCTTGTAAAGAATTCGCGTTTAAGAAATGGTCTTTCGACTCCGCGCTCCCTCATTGAATTGCGCCTCAATTCCAATCACTTGGCGTAAAATTTCACCAACCAACTCAGTCAACCACTCAGCCAGAACGTGCTGATACTCGTAAAACGAAGTCGTTGTCTTAACTAACAAAATTGCCGAATTATTGTCAAATATTACCAGGTTTCCGGTATACGGCTTTAGCCGGACTACAAGTTCTCCCCGGTCATTACCTTCAATTTGAAATACAACCGCTCTGCTTTGAGAGGCATCAATCAAATTTCTAAATGAAGCGACTATCTCGCCCCGCTTACCTTCCATAGTCCCGCCAGTCGACTTTACTTTTACGAACTCTTTCGACTCAGATTTTGCCACTTCGATTATTGATTGAATAAGACCGAGTACCTTCGCGCCTTCTGGTTGAAATCGCAGGATATTGCCAGTACGTGATTCGTTTTCTGCATAGCCCATCAGTCGTTTTAGTCTTGAGCGGAATAGGTCTTGGATTGGTTCCAGTTCCTGCAATAAATAGCGAAGCGATTCGCGAAGCGGCTCAATTGCTTGCCACCGGCGAATTGGTTCCCACTCGAACGCCGTGTCAAACAACAAAGAAAGCGCATCCAATTTCCACGAGACTAATTCTGGCTGTTGATCTTTGAGTGAAATGCGTTGATGAGGCTTGAGACCGGCATCATCTCGCAATGAGCCGGGGATTCGCCCTGTAATGCTGTAGTAAAGCAATCCAACACATTGACAAATATCCGTCACCGGATTTCTGTTGGCGATCAAATGCGGTGGCAAATGCTCTGGACCCACTAGGAAACGATTTCCGCGTCCTTCATCGGATTTCGTTGCAGCATCAGACGGCTGCGTTTCTTCGTGATAAGCCAATCCAAAGTCAATCAACATCGGACTATCTAGGCGATCGTCCCTAAGTATCACATGACAAGGCTTGATGTCTCGATGGACAACACCGCGTTGGTGACAATGCCCCAGAATTTCCAGAATCTTCAGTGTCAATGAAACTGCGTCCACTACGGAAAGAGGCGCCTTACGTACCAATTGCCCCAAATCGGTTCCGTGAATCTTAGGTGTAATTAGAAAAAGTTCGATGGGCTCCTTATAGTCCTTTGCATTCGTCTGTTCAATCGTAACAATTCCCGGATGATCCAAAACCTCCATTGCCGAGATTTCAGCGCAGAACAGCGCTCTGCGGTTTTTGTCATCTTGGCGACGTGGAGTCTTGAGGACGTAATTAAACACATTCTCGGGATCAGAAACTTTCCTCGCATAAAACGTGTGGCCTTGATTGCCCGCGTCTGGAACTGGTTCGCCTCGCTCCCATCCAATGTCGTGCCAAACGACTTTTTTTAGTTTTGACATAATTTGCACTTTCAATTGGCGATTTGACCGTGCCATCGTTATTACTGATCCAGGACAGATTTCAATCCTACAATTCTGCGAACTAGCTATTTCGATTCGTGACTGTCTTGGCCAATTCGAATCGAGGCAGTGTTACACGCTGTGTTCAAAGTGTTTAATCGATCAACCCAAATTCAATGAGTACAATCTGTGAACGCCGCGTAAACATGAAGCCGACGCAAGTCTACGAGAAATTGGTCGATTATTTGCGGGCTGTTTGCGGATAATCGCGATCCAATTAATGCTGCGCGATGCGAAGAGTTTCGAAGATCATTGTTTGGGGAGCAGGCGTTCAACTTTATCCAATTTAAGAATATCCCAAAACTCTTCGAACTCCAAGAACTCTTGTCCTTGGTAGCCCTTCGGGGTTGGAAAGGTCATTTGATTGAATCACAAAAGGGGACATTCGACGTTTTTAGTTGTCTTGGCCTGTCTCTCGGTCGAAGCAATCATTCGAGGCCGAGCATTGCAACAGTTTTCGCCTGCCACTAAGTATCACCGAACGGAGTACCGCGAGCAAGGCTGTGACGCAGAGCGTTCAGTTCGGCTTCTGTTTCCACGCCGTTGACATGCCGAGTCCAGTGAGCGGGCTTGAGGACTGGACCGTCGTGCAGCAGGCCATCGGGGCCACTGCGTGTGGTTGGTTTCACGCTGGTCCACTCCAAGTCCTGACTCCGCTGGACCATGTTTTCCCACAGCGGATTTCGCTCAACGTAACGCAGCACGGTCAGAGAATGCTCATCGGATTGGACAGGGAAGGCCTTAAAGCGGCCCTGCCAGACATGGCCGCTGCTTTGGTAGTGCCGATGATAACGCCGAACGTGTGACGTCATGAGCCATTGCATCCAGCGACTCAGGTCTCCATCTTCATGCGGCCACAACAGAAAGTGGAAATGGTCTGTCATCAGACAAAAACCTGTCAGCGCGTCGGCACCTTTTCGTGAGCCTCCCGCATCAGGTTCACTAACGCGGCGAAGTCGTCATCCTTATGAAAGACATCGCTGCGGCCATTGCCCCGGTTCAGGACATGGTAAACAAACCCACCTTGTTGTTAGTGGCGTCGACGAACTCTAACCTGGTTCAATCCCCTCTTAAAGTAGAATGTCCCCGTTTGCGCCCAACCGCGTGGAGGCGAGGACGTGCAGCCAGTTGCCGCGTTGAGCCGCGCGACCAGCGCGGGGTCGATCAGGCTGGGCCACGTTATAGCGGCGCGAGTAAGAGATGAACAGGTCGTAGGGCATGGCTCAATTGAGTGGTTGCGGGGTTCCGTCACACCATTCGAGGCACTGCTTCGACTTCGAGAATACCTATCGTTGAAAAGCGTCGCGCTCGTGCTTCAGATCCGCGAACGTCGAATTGACCGTGGGGTGAAATTGAGTCAAGATGTGTCATGTTGTTGCCTGGGGGCTACTCAGACTTGTGGTGCCAGCCAGCAAATGCTAGAGGAAGCCGAAGCCCCCATTCCAAGCAAGCGGTGGCGAAGCCAGGATAACCCAGTTTCGTTAACGCAACGGCCAGCCAGTGATAACCCTGTCCATTGCCGGAAAATTCTGTTTGCTGAGCCCAGTGCTTGGCGTAAACAGCCAACGCTTTCCATTCCTGCCGATCACAAAGGGAATGCGCAAACGATGTGTCGGGCGTGAAGGTTACCTTGCTTTCCGAACTGTAAGTAATGACTTTGTCGTCCTTTCGCGACCGCTCCATTATTGCGCGAATCGCATCTACCGTTAACTCGGCTTTCTTCAGACGTTCGCCGAGAATCGACGATGTTTCCGCCTCCAATGGATCGATAACGATTGCAATGAGGTGATCCACGATTTGCTTACTCGTCTTCAGGTCACCCATTTGAGAGAACGCTTGAACGGCTTCACTGAAATGCTGAATACTGCTGTCCCTTTGACCTGTGGCTTCCAAAAGCTCGGCCATGAACGCTGCCCGCTGCGCTTGGATCCCTTCGTCTTCCATTCGTCGAGCGATTCTTAATGCTTCTAATTGCAACTTGGTGGCCTCCGCCAGCCTTTGGTGCTTCGCATACACCAACGCAAGATTATTCAGCAACCGTCCCTCGCGTCTTTCATTCCGAATCGCTTTGGCAACGCTGAGCGCGTGGAGAAGCTGCTTCTCACCTGCAGCCGGATCATTCTGGGCGAGTAGCGAACCCAGATTTGAGCTCCAATCGCATTCCTCCTTTTGAAGACCGTGAAACTTCGCTTTCTCCATTGCGAGTCGAGTAAGCTCAGCTGCAAGAGACAAATCACCGCCAGTTGCAGCCGCGAGACCAAGCGTTCCGGCGACCCAACAGCTCATGGGCTCCGTCCCACAGGTTGCCAGAATCGCCAACGCTGCGCTTCGATTGATTGGCGTGTCTCCTGCAAGTGATGTCAGAGTGGTCTCGATCGTTTGAATCTTTCGCAATAAGTCTGCCTCGCCCCGCCTCCCAGCGACCTCCAGCCGCTGGTCCAGTTTGACCTTCCAGTCGCTTGGTAGATGAAAAACGCCTCCATCGTCTGAATTCCTGCCACCAAGTATTTGATCAATAAGCGGGTCGAACGGTTGCGACTGCCGCTGGGTGCGCAGCGCCCGCACAGCCGTTTCTCGCAGAGCTCGCCGGAGATCGTCGTCGCCAGAAATGATACTTTCGTTTGGATTGGTCATGATGGTTTGTCCAGCGCATACCGGAAATCAATCGCCAACCCACGATCGGCCGCGACGACCGAGCATTCGACAATGGTGACTCCGGCAATCTGGCGGATTGCATCGAGCGATTGGACGGCGTGTTCCAACGCCTCTTGTCCTTGACCTTGTACTTGTCGGAACTGCGCAATGCGCACCCGAAGAGCGTCAAGAAACTCGCCGGTTACAATACTCGCTTGAATTTGAAACACTCCACCACCCTGTAACGCCAATCGCAGCAAAGTGTTCAAGAAGGCGTGCGCATCGGTTTCAGTCAAATTAATTCGCGCCGCTAGATTATTTGGATCCGCGGCAAGGGCTTTCTCAAAGCAGTCCCGACACGCTGCATCGCCTAATCCCCTTTTAGCCAGCCCCAGATGATTCCACGCTTCGCTGTAGTGCGGTTCAAACACGACGGCTCGTTCTAACGCTGGCACCGCGTTCTCATAGTCGCCAAGGTCCAATAAGCACGTGCCTTTCACATACAAAGCGTTCCCATGCGATGGCGCGATGGCCAGTGCGCGCTCCAGATACATCAGCGCCTCACTTTGAGCACCCCTCACCGCGAGTGCGGCACCCATGTTTGCGAGCGCCGTTGCATCGTGAGAATCTCCCTCGATCGCTTTTTGAGACCAATGCATACATTCATCGATATGCCCCGCTTGCAAATGAAGAATCGCGAGCGTGGTTATCGCCTTGTGCAAACCAGGCGAGATCTCGAGAGCGGATCGGCAAAGCGGTATCGCTTCGTCAGCACGCCCGAGTCCGCCGAGCGTCTTTGCTTTTTCGACCAACACACTTGGCCTTGTTGGCTCGATGGATGGTGTCCAGTGTCCTTTGGTAAGGTCCTCCCGGTCTACGAGATCAAGCAATACATCCCATTCTCTTAGTGCCTGCTCATGCTCGCCCACATGTTCCAGCGCAATGGCTCGGTTCCAGCCCAAGGAAAACCGCATAATTGGAGAATGGCTTGGAACGGCCTTCAATTGGTCGTTGACCTTATCGAAAATCTCGAGGGCTTCGCGCGACTTTCCCATAGCATCAAGAGAGGAGGCATCGAGGATGGCTTTCTGGAGATCGTCTGAAATGTGTTGGCTGACTTGGCCAGGGAGATCGTGGTCCCCCGCATCTCTCCGAAGCGAAGGGCTCATTTGCAGCAAAGTATCCTTCAATTGCGAAAAGGCCCCAGGACGATTGGCCGGAGATTTCTCTAGGCAACTTTTGAGGAGATCAACCAGCCCTGCTGGCAAATTAAGGGGATTCAAGATGGCAAAGTCCGGCGTCTTCGTTAAATGCGCATCGCCCCACTGCCGCTTATCGGCAAACTCAAACAATCGTTGTCCGGTCAACATCTCCCAGATTGTGCAACCGAACGAATAAACATCGGATCTCTCGTCGACTTGGTGGCCGGCGAGAAATCGTTCCGGCGCCATATAGGCGGCCGTTCCTGCGCCAACGGGTGATACTCGAGCTACCGACTGCACTGCAGCGCCGTGTAACTCAGGGGAGGACGCTTCCGTAATCTCAGTGGCAAAGGACAGGCCGAAATCTGTGACTTTGCCCGTCCATCGGGAATCGATCAGGATATTGGCAGGCTTCAAATCTGAATGGACAAACCTATGACCTTTTGACGCAAAGTGGTCAGCCAGAAAAATCATTCCGTCACAAACGTCAATCCCAAGGCTCAGAGCTAAATCCAGCGGCAGCGCGCCTTGGCGACGAATCAAATGCGCTGCACTGGAATCAAAGCAGTTCATTGGGCCGACAATCCACTCGATAAATACATAGGGAATTGAATGGAGAGTCTCCACGAAAAGGGCCGTGGCAATGCTAGGATGGCGTCCCACCGAAATCCAGAGATTACACTCGTCCAAGAATCGCGTTCTAATTTTGGGGTCTGCCAACTTTTCTTGTGGAAGAGATTTTGCGACAACGGGAATGCCAGTTGAAGTGTCAAAACAAAAATAGACGACCCCCATATTCGAGGGCTGCAAAGATCGATGCACAAACCATCTGCGCGCGATACGATCACCGGGCTGCCACAAACGCCCAGGGGCGGCCGGTGCCAAAGGCCCTGCGGTGGACGAAAATCCTGAATTGTCGCTCATACGGTGCACATTAGTCTGGTTTTAAGGCGATTGCTCTGAAGACATGTCCGTCTGGACGGACCCAAAATGCTTGAATTCCGCAATGATGTTAAAAACACTCTGCCGATCAGCATCCAGAAATTTCAATAAACTTAGCGCGGTTCTGCTTTCCTCATCGGATACGATGGATTCCAATAGGGCGATTTCATCTATGAGCAATCCCTGCTCTTGAGCGACGGAATGCCACAGCTTCGCGAACAAACGCTTTACGGTCTCCGACGGCTTCGCCGTTCCGGCCGGCACGATTCCGCCAGCTTGAATCCGGCGCAAGAGTTTCTCTCGCAAAGATGCCGGCTCGCGTCGAAAAAACCTGACGGTTTTCCCGGTGATTCCAGATTCACTGACGAGCAAGCCCAAAAGCAAATGCTGGGTCGTCAACTCTCCCCGGCCTTGGTTTGTCGCGTATTCGATTGCAGTTCGTATGGCATTAGCCGCGTCGACAGAAAACCATCTCTCATCCAAGCGTGAAAAACCTTTGAGAAAATCGGATAGGTCCAGACGTCCGCAAACTGGCCACTCTTGCCCCCATAAGATGGTGACGAGCTGGGCCTTCCCAGATTCTCGATTCGTTGTGAAATCTGCATATTGAATCACGTTTAGCCTGAGATGGAGGTCTTCTGGCTTACAGGTTTCGAGGAGAACCGGAATGATGCGGCCTTTGCGATTCTCGGTTGCCCAATGCACCTCCGCACGCACCCATTCAGACTCGATCGCTCTGGGCGAAAGCACCACGAGAAACCACTCACATGCCCGCAAACCTTCAAGGATCTTTCGTTCCCACTCGTCCGCAGTTTTGATCCTATCTGGCGAATACCAAGCATCGGCACCCTTTGCTTGGAGAAAAGGCACCAGTTCAGCTAAAAAGCCACTGTCCTCCGAGGAATGACTGACAAACACTGATATCATTGATGAAATGGCCTTATTATCTCGTAGCGGCGGATGAGGTCATCTTTCTGGTTCTCCGGCAGCCGGTCCGCTGGGAAGTTGTCGAGCGCGTATATAATGATCTTCGCGTTGAACGGGACGTGAATTGCATATTGGTCGAGCAAAATCGGCGGACAACGCTCGGAGTCGAAATGGCGGTTGCCGTTTAGGAATCGCAAAAGGAATCGCAAAAGGGGACATTCTATTTTTCCGCTCGCCTTGGCTTGCCTCTCGGTCGAAGTGAGGATTCGAGGCCGAGCATTGACGCGGTTATTGTCTGTCAGTGAGTATCACCGAACGGAGTACCGCGAGCAAGGCTGTGACGCAGAGCCTTGAGTTCGGCTTGTGTTTCCACTCCGTTGACATGACGAGTCCACTGAGCGGGCTTCAGGGGCCAGGCTTGTCACTGACCCCTCTGACTTGTCACGCGAGATTTTGCGAGTTAAAAACGGAACTGGGAAACCGGGATTTATCAACCCACCGTAATTTGCACGTGGTGTTCCAATGGCAAAGATCTCGCGAAGAAGTGTCTTGAAAGGCGTTTCGGCAGGCGCGATCGCGGCAATTGGATTGCCTAGGGATGCGTGGGCCGGGATTGGCCGATACGGGGACGACAATCCTCCCGAGCGTCCTCGCCTTCGAGAAGTGATCTTGCCCGGGTTTCATGCTTATGCAAGTGAACAAAGCGTTGCCGCAGGTGACGCTCTACGCTTTCACGTCAGTAGCTCGGTCCCCTATCAACTCGAAATCATCCGACTGGGCTCGTCGATTGATGACGATTCGAACGACGAAGTAATCCATCGATTTGAAAAGTCCCCGGCCAAAGTTCAGGCCATCACCCCTGGTTCTTTCATCCATGTTGAAAAAGGATTGACCACGGACAGCGTGCGGCAAGCTTTTGCAATCGAATGCTGGCTGCGATTATTCCGGGACGATGCACCGCAAGGCATCTTGACTCAGTCCGGTGAAAAAGAAAGTTTTGGCCTGTCACTCTCATCAGCCGGCGAGTTGCAATTTTGTTGCGGCGAAACCTTGCGGGGTGTGAAGCCGGAAAAATTGAAATGGACTCACGTGGTCGCGCAGTGGGATGGAAAATCGCTAACCCTCTGGGTCGACGGCCAATTGGCCGCAAAAAGTGATTTTGCCGGACCGCTTAAGCTGCCGATTGGCTGTTTGCTTCTCGGCGCCGCGGAAGTAGACGGGCGAGTCGATCAATTCCTCGACGGTGATCTTGCGATGCCGGTCATCTATGATCGCGCCTTGGACGCGGCGGCCATCCAGCGACGTTTTTCAGAAAAGGGAAAGCAGGAGGCTGCCGGTAACCAGGTGCTCGCGTGCTGGTCTTTGAAAGAAGAACAAGGTGATTTCGTTCATGACGAAAGTCCTCACCAACGGCATGGTCGGATTATCAACCACGCAACCTGGATGATCGGCGGGCCCGGTTTTGACGGCAAGCAAGTGCCGCGATATGGAGTCGACTACCAGCCCGGCAAAGACAAAACGCGCGGCATGGATTGCGTTTCGCCTCCGATGACCTCTACGATTGCGGCTGGGAAGCGACCCACGAATTTACCGTGCCTGTGTCGGCAAAATCCGGACTTTATTGTGGCCGTGCGACTTTTGAAATCGAGGGAAAACCAAAAGTCTCGTTTGTCACGTTTATTGTCAAGAAGAATCGCGATCGAGCCAAGGCTCCAATTCTCGTGCTCTGCTCTTCCAATACCTGGCTCGCCTACAACAGCACTCCTTTTTCCGTGAATCTGGACACGGGCGAAAAATGGAACGCCTCGACAGCAGGTGGCGTCAACAGTCACCCGCTTGCTCCAACGTATTCCTGTTACCTGGATCACCGTTTCGGACAACCCAGCTACCAATTCGGCTTGCGAATGCCCTGGCCCATTGCCGGGCCAAACGTCTGGTATAGCGCTCCAGAAGTTGGCTATAGCCACTTGATGCGGGGCGAACGATTCACCCACGTTTGGCTGGATGAAAACAACTACGATTATGACGTCATTGCCGACGTCGATTTACATCGCGAACCGGACCTCCTGGATGGTTATGCAACGGTGTTGATCAATGGACACAGCGAATACTGGTCGATTGATGCCTGGCAGGGCCTCGACAAGTATCTTCGGCACGGTGGCACCGCAATTGTCTTCTCCGGCAACACCATGTTCTGGCGAGTCAGTTTCAACCAGGACTGTTCGATTATGGAATGTCGAAAACTGGATGACCGAATCGGTGGAAGGGCCCACGCAAACATCGGCGAATTGTTTCACCAACAGGATGGGAAGCGCGGCAGCCTGATGCGGGAGTGCGGTTGGCCAGCCTGGAAGCTCGTTGGCCTGGAATGCGACGGTTGGGGAGGCGTTGGCCCGGATGATTTCGGAGTTTATTTCACGGAGTTGCCGGATCACTTTTTGTTTCGCGAACCCGAACGAGTGGAGCTGGCAAAAGCGGCGACCTTTGGTCATGCACCTGGTGGCGGTTTTCCCAAAGCCATTGGGCATGAGTGGGACGTGCGGGTCCCGCGGCTGAATTCAATGACCAGGACGGTTCCGCCTCAAGCTTCACTGCCTGATGAGCCAGCTGGAATTGTCACGTTGGCTCGCGGCGTTCGAAAACAAACCGAAGCGCTCGATTACTTCACACAGGCAACCTCGGCTCCCGACGGGACGGTCGCAGAAATGATTTACTGGGAACGCCCCGAAGGCGGCCGGGTCTTTCATGGAGGGGCCATCGGTGTTGGCTGGGCTCTTTCCGCAGACCCGAAATTGCAGACGCTGATTCGAAACGTCCTGCATCATTTCGGCGTGAAGCCAGGTTAGATGTCGTCAACGCCTTGACTTGAGAAACGCCAGGAGATCTGCCAGTTGCTGGTCACTGAGTGTCTCGTGTATCCCGGTCGGCATCACGGAAACGGTGCTTGGTTGGCGTTCCTCGATTTCGGTCAAAGCCAATCGGATGCGTTGATCAGGACCCGTGATCAACTCGAGCGTTGTGGAGTCCTGCCGTTCGACCAGGCCATTGAATACTCGCCCATCCCTCAGCTGAACTTTGATGGGTTGGTAGCTTTGCTCAAGACGGCTGCTTGGGTAGACGATCGCTTCCAATAATTCTCGCTCCGTTCGAGTGGAACCAATGCGGCTTAGATCAGGCCCCGACGTCCCGCCAACATAAGCGACTTGATGGCAGGCAGCACAAGCGGCCTTTGTGCTTCGAAAAACTTGCATCCCTCGAAGTGGTTCGCCTGCCGGCAGGCGTCGTTCCAGTTCATCCAATAATTGCCTTGCCGACTCGGGTGGCTGTGAGATTCGTTCGACGATTCCGGCCACATGTTCCTGCAGCCTGGGTGATCGTTCGCGATAGAGATTTTGGAGTAACTCGATCGGGAGGGATTTTCCAGCTTTTAATTCCAACAATGCGTCCAAGACTTCATGATCCAGTGCTTCATCTTGAGCGCTGGCAATTGCGGAAATGGCCGAGGGGAGCGTAACGACGTCAAGTTCATTCAACCGATCCAATAGCTGCCTGGCCTGGTCAGGTGTCAACTGCAGTCGCTTGAGTACCCCCGCCAATTCAGCATGCAGTTGGCTTTGTGCGGGATCAAACAAGCTGTTAACAAATGTATCTACCAGGTTTGGCAACAAGCGGGCGCGATCAGGTCGGCAACCGGCAAACGTGATCGCGGCCGACAAATTGTTCTGCTCGGCTTCAGCCAGTTCGCCGAGGACCGCAATCAGTCTTTTGTCAGAATTCGCATCCAAAGACATCGCGCTGAGCCACTTCGCAAGCCCCAGCTTCATGTCATGAGGCAACTCAGACGCCAGAAGATCGGCAAGTGGCTCCGACCACTCAACCGGCACGCTCTTTAATCGAATTCCATTGAGGACTTCAAAATACAAACGCTGTTCGGGCAACGAGGCAGACAATGATTGTTTTGCCTTTCCATTCAGCAACGGTTGCAAATCCGCCTGGCTCGCCCATTTTCCGACAATCCCCACGAGAGCCTGGCGATCCTGTTCCGTATTTACGGCGCGCGACCAAATTTGGGACAGGGGTTCGGCCAGTTCACCTGCCCATTCAGGGCGTTTCTCCAGAACCTCAAGCGCTAACTCACGCAGTTCGGAATCGGCAACCGCCGCAAACACGCGACTCGGCGACAATTTTTCGGACTTGAGTTCGGCAAGCGCGCGTAAAGCAGCCTTTCGCTGGTTTGTGTCTTCCGAGCTCAGATATTCCGCGAGCACATCAGCTTGACCTAACTCAATCAGCGCGTAAAACAGCGAATGTTCGAGAATTCTGTCCTTGGTGTTCGCCGTCTGGGTCGCCAACCCTATCAACACCTTTGTCGACGGCGCGGTGCCCAAGCGACCGAGCGCTTCAAAGGCCCCCCGTTGAACCGAAACAGATTTTTCAGAATCGAGCAATTCGATCAGCTCGGTCTCGGCCGGCCATCGGTGAACGGAGATTGCTGAAGCCGACGCGTGTCGAATAACTGGTTCCGGGTCTTTGAGTCCGGCAATGATTGCCCGCGCCGAAAGCTCATTGCCGATCCGGCAAAGGCACCAAAGGGCGTCCAGCCTGCGGTTGATGGCGTTCGCGCGGTCGTTGAAAATTTGGGTTAGCGATGACTGGGACTTCGAGGGATTTTCCTCCAGCCAGTTGAGCGATTGTTTACGGATCCACCAACTTTCGGACGACAAAAGCTCAAGAGCCTTTGGCAAATCCATTTGCGACCAATCGAGTTTCAAACCGCGAGGATCATTCCTGGCCCGTGTCGCCTGGCTGCTGATGCGGTAGATTCCCCCCAACGCCTTCGCCTGGTCGACAGCCATACTGGGACAACAGAGGTTGTACCAGCCTCCGGTATCGAAAACCAATAAGCTTCCGTCGGCGTCTTCCAGCACGTCGGTTGGATGAAAGTCTATTCGATCGCCGATCAGCAGGTCGCGATCTTCCGTTCGGTAAGTTGTTCCAGCCGCGACAAGTCGATGAGCAGAAACTCTTTGCAAGTTGAATTGGGCTGCGATCAGGAATTCATCGTTCGCTACGACCCTGTCGGGAGCTGTTGCAAACAAAAAGGCGTCCTGGATCAAACCTCGATCCTGCGCCATTAACAAACCGCTGGGCGCCGCGGGCCCAAGGTGGGTCATGATTGGCATCAACCGGCCCGTTCGCCAGTGACCGTCAATTGGATTGTGTTCTTTTCCATAGACACCTCCGTAAACCGCATGGGCGATTCCATCGCGACGCCCTCCGCCCGGATGTTGCAGAAAAGTGCTCGTAAACAGGCGCTCGCCGCTATAACTGAAAGCGACTTCGACCGGGTTATCCATCCCGCCTGTCATCATGATTTCTATCGGCCCACCTTCCAGTTTTCGGCGATAGATATGGGCTGCTTGTGAAAAAAAAGTTTTACCGTTGCGCTCGGTAAGGGACTGCTCTGCATGAGTCCCTTTAGTCCAGTAGATCCACCCATCCCGCCCGCGATAAGGTCCGTGCAAATCGTTGTAACAATGGGTGGCCGTTCCAGGATCAAGCCAGACTTCACGGCGTTCACAAATTCCGTCGCCGTCCTCGTCGATCAGTCGCCATATTTGAGGCGGGGCCGAAACCAGTACGCTGTTGCCGACAGACAGGACGCCAACCGGAAAACTCAAGTCCTCGGCAGCCACAATTCTGCGGTCGAATACGCCATCGTGATTTTCATCGACCAGGCGAACCAGGCGATGAGGGCGCGAACCTTGCGATTCCTTCTCGCGTTCGATAACCCCCGCCGCTTCCAGAACAAGCAATCGGCCCTTTTCGTCCCACGTCGCGACAATCGGTCGCTCGACCAGGGGGCTGTTCGCAACAGACTCAATCGACAAATCTCGAGGCAATTGAAAAGTGATTTGACCGATTTGTTGCGTGCGAAAATTCTCTCTGGCAACATCAGACTCCTGCGCCACAACACTCGTTGGAAGAATTCCACAGGCATAGGCCAGGAAAACTGCCCATGTCACGTTTTCAAAACGTCGATTCAGCGGCTCCAATTTCAACCTCATCGCGAGTTACCAAAACCCAAAAACAATTCTCCCGTTTTATCGAAACTGATTGAGGTTTGCCAGTATTCGACAAGCTTGACCCAAAAACCCGGTTTCCCACCTGGCATCAAAGCGTTAAATGGAAACAATTGCAAACGGGCTTTCGGCTATCAGTCGTTGTCGAAGTGCTGCCTGGAAGATCATGGCGGCAAATTGAAGTCGTTTGCGTACCGTCTTTGGTACAAGTTTCTTGCCAACCAAATGGAGCTTGCAGCGGTCGGCGCGTCACCTTTACGGAAACGAACGAGGCTCCACCACTTGTGAGCCGTTCATTCGCGGAAGGCTTTCGACTCCAGAGGTAAAACGACCGCACCGAAAGCTCTTTGGCATCACAAAACGCGGCCACCCCATCCTGCTTTCAGCCACATGTTACGGATTCCCCAATCTTGCGCCTTTTGGGCGTCCGCTGATATCCATTAACGATGCCAACAAGTTAGAGCGAAAGCCATCTCTACCTCTTCTTGGTCGCCTTGCGCTTGGCCTGCTTCTTGGCGGCCTTCTTCGTGCCCGCTTTGGGCTTAGTCGTTTTCTTCTTGCTGACCTTAAGCTTAGCCGCTTTGGGCTTGGTCGCCTTCTTCTTCTTCGCGGCCATGCGCTTGGCCATGCGTTTGGGCGCCTTCTTCTTTGCCATGGCTCGCATTGCTCCCCCTCGCCGGACAGCACCAGAAACAGCGGACGATCGGTGCTCAACACTGGACTCAAGGGCAGCCAACGTTTGTGGGACATAATCTATCGCTGCGTGTTCATAAGCCAAGATTTCCGCAATGCTGTTTTTAATCGTGCTGTCGCTCGAAGGAAGGGCTTTCCACATTGGTCTGTTTTGACCCCATTTCCCATACTTGTCGTTCAGGTCGCTCATTAACAACGTGCGCTTCGGTTTTTGAAAATCGTTGGAGGCCAAAGGGTCGTTGTTTCCAATGCCAGGATAACGCGCTCTTACATCATCAATAATCGATTTTTTCAAAGACATAAGTTGCGCCCTTCCCAAGAATTGCATTGAAACAGCTATTCCACCTACGGTTCATTGTACAAACCAATTTTCTATATCCAAGGCGCCAAAAAAGAAAATGGTATGGGCGTCAATGTCCATAAACAACATGGACGGTGAAAGCACGATTGCTCGGACGAGGCCGCAATTGCAAGTCCAGATTTTGGCTCAACGATTTGTTGGAATAGAACGCTCATCGATTGCCGCTCTTTTTTCGGCGTGTTTATTCGCCTTTTCCTGCTGATAGACTGCGGCCTTTTCGGCAAGATAGCTCTCCGTATCGCCACCGAAAAGTTGTTTGCCCAAGGGCATGGATTGCAGAATATTGGTGACTGGCAAAGTGACAACTTTGGATGCCGCGACTGCTTCGGCCGTGAGTCCAACGCCGGTTGTCTTGAGACGTTCGCCCAAGCGTTGGGATTTTTCTTTGGCATTCTGTAAATGCCCGGTGACCTCTTCGACATGCAGCACGTTGCCAATTTTCTGTTGGAAGCTCAGGCCACTGCGGTACTTGATGCAGGGATCACCCTTAATTCCGAACTGAAGCATCACGGCATGCTTTTCGTACTGGTAAGTAATCCCCCTTTTCGTATACGTCACACGTGGAGCACCAGGCATCATTTGGGCTGGAACATAGATCCGCTCCCCGGTTTTTGGATGATTGACGACCAGGATCGACGGACCGCCTGGTAATAGCGGACCTTGGAACGAACGATCACCGCTGTAGTAATACCGATGTACAAGCACGACAGGGGGAATTTCAACTTCACCATTCGCTTGCAATTGAACCGCCGGATTCCCCAGCGAATCAACCCCGGGATCCAAAACCTCTATTTCCAACGAGGGAGGAACGGGCGCAAACTCACGGTGCTGTGCCTGGGACGTGGCCATTGACGCAATGACCAGCGCGAAGCAAAACAGTTTGATCTGCCAGTTTTGGAACAACATTTTTCTGGTCTCCCTGCCAAAGTAATCCAATGGCATCCTGCCTTGTGTGCCTCGAACTATTTGTAATAGAAGAACTCGATCTCGACCCGTTCGATCAAGTCGAAATTTCCGCGAACCCAGTTATTGCAATCACAGGTATGTAGAAATTTCGGTTGGCCATTTTCCACCCAAAAATCATCCACATCGATAGTCGCCAAAAGGGGCTTGCCCGTCTTAAGCCCAAATTCAGGGGGCGTGGTCGTCATTAATCCGTAACAGCGTAGTCGAATCGCGAAGCGGTTGCGTTTGATATGGAGTCTGGGATTGAAAGCCGCGACAGAACCGGTTTCCGGTACCCGGTTCTGATCCGCGCGAAGGTTAAGAACCCACACACCGTTTCTGCCAATTTGCAATGCTATATTGGAGACCGCACATTGGTCGATCTGAAGCGTATCCTGATTCCACTGAAAAAGCTTTGTGTGTCGTTGAATGTCCCCATTGGATGCCGATTCGGGAATCAGGACCGTTTGGTTTTTCAGCGTCGTCCTCTCCGTCATCTCGCCTGATGTAATCGACGAAGGCAAATTGTTCAAAATCAAACTTGGCAACGCCTCACTATTGTTCGTCGTGTCCGGTGTCACACTACCGTTTAAAGGCCGGTTGCTTGTGTTCTCGGGACGTATTGGTACGGTGTTCGGATCGGGCAAGTTCCCTTGACTCCGAAATTGGTCAGCGGCAACAGATCCAGAATTCACTTGAGCATTGTTCGGAACACCTTTGGGTACCTCAATGGATTTGGTGACCGAGGTAATTTTGGTGCTCTGTTGGGTCTGCGCCGTCGGTGGTCGAATGAGTTCGGCAAGCGGATCATCCACGTAGACAAACCGGTTGCTAAAAACCGCAATCGAAGAGGAACGGTCTCCCAACTGATAGTTTGCGGTCGGGATTTCACAGATTACGGCTGGCCTGGTTCTGCCAACGCGCGGGATAACCTGAGCCCGGGCGGTACTGGCAACAACCAGCACCGTCGAAATCGACAAAAATATCAGGCAAACTGCCTTCATGTTAACGCTCCGTGGATACGCGAACTTGTGTGAGCGAGTTCTTCAAATACTGGTCGTTCCATTGTGCTCGTCCTCTATTTTCCTCGTGGTGCTGGAAGGACTCCGGTTCCCGGCTCGCGAATCGAATTTGGAATCGGCGGCGCATTCGACTGATTGTTGTCGTACTCCAAATCGGGTCGGCGATTGGACCGATACGGTGCTCCTTCGATGGACTGCTCGGGGACGTACTTTTCGTTAGGATAGACTTGCTCCGGACGATATCCTTCCTGCATTTGACTGTTATGGATATCCCTTCCAGGGCCCTGATAACCGTTGGGGTGAACGGATGGCACTGTTTCCTGGGAACGGTACAAATCCATGCGACGTTCCGCCTCCGGAATTCGCAGGAATTCATCCACGTGGCTACTGGATTCGTCATAGACGCGATTCTCGAGCATGCGATGCCGGTTGCGTACGACAAAATCGTCGGTGGACAGCTTCATGGGGTCCAAATCGGAAACGACCGGTGCCCAGCGCAATCCCATCAAATCGAATAGTGTTGGGAAGATCGTGGCCTGGGCCATGATCAAATTCTGCTGCAGTGAATTTTCATCACTTGGCAACGGCCGGAACAATGCTCCAACCCCTGGCACATCTTCCAGCAAGGGAACACCGCGACTGGTGCGCGCGGCTTTTAGCGCAACCGAGTACCGGCTGACTTCTCGCAACTCAAAATTGCTTAGCTGGACGTCGGTATCAATGTAATGGCGTTTGACACGACCCAGATGTTTCTCGTCGGCCCGTACAGGTTCGCGAATCTGGGTCGAATACATGTAGTTAAAATCGAATACGACCGCTTGTCCGTCGGGCTGAATTACTGGCCGGATTTCGAAGCCGGTCCCTGTTTCGAACTTGTAGACCGCCGGATCGGGAATCAGGTTTTCCAGGTTTGAACCAAATTGTTGCCCTCCGTTGGCGTTTTGTGACATAAACTGTTCGGAAGTCGTACCACCCAACCCCGGTAAAACAGATCGAACGACGGCGTTGCCACCGGTGGAACCTGCTGCGGGCGAAGCGCCGGAATTGGGGCTGTTCAATTTAGCCATCGCCAGGAATGTCGGATCGTTGGCCAACGCACCAACATCGTCCATCATCGCCTTGGCACCATTGATTCCTTCGACAAGCAAAATGTCGCGCTTGGGCAAATCG
>JBEBGH010000644.1:0-1601 GCA_040081565.1 Pirellulaceae bacterium | reverse complement strand
ATGATTGTCGCCTGACTCTGCAACGCGCCCACCAAAACCAAACTTCCCACCACCAAAACTGTTTTCAACATCGTCTTCATAAACATTTTCTTTCTGAGCTAAATTCAATAATTCAATAGTTCCGCTTTTCGTCTTAAAAACTGTTTCGACTCTACACCCATCCCACAGCCCATCTCTACCCTCTCTTGGGCCATGCCTAGTCACAATTCGGCCACGCCAAACCAATCCCGGACCGCGGGCCGTCACTCGCCCGCAGCAAGCCATCAGTCATCGAGTTGCTGCTAAATTCCACACCCGTCTTGGCCTGCAGCGTTGTGATTGCTTGCGCCCATCAAAAAGCAATCAGGCCGGTCTTGCGACCGGCCTGATTTGAAAGGAACAGAATCTTGTCAGCAATTATGCAGTGCGGCTCTTGCGCAACTTACGAATGGCGCTTGCCCCAAACGGCAGGAGCAGCATCGCACCAGCCAAATAGGTGGAAGGCTCGGGAACGGCATTAACAGTCATCTCCGTCGCAGCACCATTGGAAGCTTCCAAGCGGAAGGTGTAGGTGCCGGGCACGTTCGGGTCGAACGAATTCGCTGGAATGAAAAAGGCCTGGAAAAAGTTCATTCTCCATGAGTTCTGGGCGAGGTTCTTGGTCGTGATCAGGCCATTATAGCCAGCGGCATCGGCAGCCTCAACCCCCGCTCCAGCGCCGGTTGAATTGTCGCCAAAACTGTGATCCCAAAAGGCGACATTAATCGGATCAAATGCCAGATAATTGACCGCTGCAGTTGGGTCGCTGTCAATTTTGAGAATATAGGTCAGGTCACTGAGTTTGACCCCAGATGTTCCAAGATAGTCGGAATTGATCGACCACTCGAAGTTCCATAGCGCTTGACCTGCCCCGTTGTTGCCCGCGAGGTGGTCGTAGGTGCCGTCGCCATTGCTGTTAAATTGATTCAGGGGAGTTGGAAAACGCACCTTGGCCCGCAATCCCAATTCAACGCCGCCACTTCGATCGACCGTCCATCCGCCATTGGCATTTCCGCTACCGTAGATTGCGTTTGCCGTGACGTTTTGGTCGAACAAGACGGCTTGAGCCGGAATAGCCAATGAAAGCGTCCCTGCCGCCAAGATTCCCATTAGTAGTTTTTGCGTTGTTTTCATACGTATTTTGTTGGTTAAGTTTTCGTTTTTCTGATCACTGAATATTTCTTGAAGTCTGTTTCTTTGTAAACTTTGATACACCAATCATCTTGCATGACCATCCACGGTGCTTCTATCGCGCTTTGGGACATGCTTGATCACAATTCGGCCACGCCAAAATCAGAAATCCGGAGCACGGATGCCCGGTCCGCGTGTTGCCTGTGCGCTGACAAAAACTCGCGGACTCGGCGGTTCGCGCTCCGGCAGCCCGGCTTTTCCGTGTAGAAGGCAATCGCCTCGTCATGGTCGCGCACCACAAGCGCGATATAACCGATGGTTTGGGACATGGTGGGGGGAGCAGTATGACGAGATCGCCGACTTTGTCAGGGTTGGAAACCGCTGATCTGCGCTCATTCTCGCTAATCCGGAAACGTGGTTAATATTTTTATCAGCGTAGATCAGCGCAGATT
>JBEBGH010000643.1:0-1604 GCA_040081565.1 Pirellulaceae bacterium | reverse complement strand
CATGGCCTTGCAGCAGGGATTATTGTTTACCGTCAAGGAATTGACGGTTATTGCGATTATCGGCGCGGCTGTGGTTGTTCCCTTGAGTTTTATCATCGCACCCATCATTTCCCGCAGTAACATTTCGCAGATCAAGAAGAAATTAACCGATGCAGAAAAAAAGGACGGGGACCTGATTCAGTTGCACGCGGGCAATATTTTCCAGTCATCGACAATTGTACGATTTGCGTTGATCGAGGGCGCCGTTTTCTTGCTGCTTCTCGTGAGCTTCATCGAAAGCAACTTCTTGCCGTGGATCATCGGTGTCCTGTTGGTGGCGCTGATGGTCACCCAGATTCCATTCCGCGTCCGCTATGACGAAGCCATTGATTCGATATCCCGCAAATTGCGTGGGTAGGTTACGCTGCAACGTCAGCAGGATCGGTTGACGCGGGTTACGGTCGCCTGATAAGGCCTGCTCGGGCCTGCTCTACCGTGGCGATGGCTTGAGCCAGGTTCTCACTGCAACTGGTGAGGTGGCCCATTTTGCGGCCGGGGCGGGGAGTCTGTTTGTCATACAGATGCAAATAGGTCTCCGGGTACGAAAATAAGACTTCCCAATCTGGCTCTTGCGGAAACCAGCGATCTCCCAGCAAATTCGCCATCGCCGCGGGCCGAAGCTGCTCGGTGCTGCCAAGCGGTAGACCGCACACGCAGCGGAGCTGTTGCTCGAACTGACTCGTCGCAAAAGCTTCGATGGTCAGATGACCCGAGTTGTGCGTGCGCGGGGCAATTTCATTGACCAAAACCTGTCCGTCTCGCGTTATGAAAAACTCCACGCAGATCAGACCGACCAATTCAAAATGGGTTGCAATTCGTAGTGCCAACTCGCGGGCACGTTCGGCAACTTGGGGATCGACATTCGCTGGAGAAAATGAAACGTCCAGAATGTGGTCGACATGACGGTTTTCGATCGGTCCGTAGACTTTCTGATTTCCAAACACGTCGGCCGCAACGATTACGGAGACCTCGCAACTGAGATCGATAAAAGCCTCAAGCGTGGCGGCCCTTTCACCAATCGCCTGCCATGCTGCGGCTGCATCGTCGGCGCGACGAATTATACACTGTCCTTTTCCGTCGTAACCTCCGGCCGAGGTCTTCAGCACTGACGGTACACCAATTTCAGTAATCGCAGACTCGAGTTCGGCGAGATTGTTGACCGCGGCGAAGTTCGGTAAGGGGATTGAGTGCTTGCGAAGAAAAACTTTTTCCCGCAAGCGATCTTGTGTTGTCCAAAAAACGTTCGCGCCGGGTCGAACCGGAACGTGGGCAGGCACCCATTGCAGCGATTGACTGGAGACGTTCTCAAACTCGAATGTCAAAACATCAATGGATTGAGCGAAGCGGCGAAAGCTGGCTTCGTCGTCATCCGCTCCCAAAAAAACTTGATGGGCGAAACAACTGGCGGGTGAATCTTTTTCCCCCGTGTAAACGTGGACCCGATAGCCTGACTGGCGGGCGGTCATCGCCAACATCCTGCCTAGCTGACCACCGCCGTAGATGCCAATGACCTGCCCGGGCAGAATCGCTTTGGACTCGGTGCGCCCAAGCGTCATAACTTGGCG
>JBEBGH010000040.1:0-22856 GCA_040081565.1 Pirellulaceae bacterium | reverse complement strand
CCATCACAACGCCCTGATTTGGAGCGATGCAATCGGCAAAGGTTCACTTGGGCGCAAGAAAAAAGCCGTCGTGCCCTTCGGCATAACGGCTTCTTTTAAATAGCGGGAACCGGACTTGAACCGGTGACCTAAGGCTTATGAAGCCTTCGCTCTAACCAACTGAGCTATCCCGCCGAACGTGAATATTTGACCTCGTTTCGAGGTTTTTTGGTTGTGGATGTTTAACCCGTTCAGTGCAAACGTGACCGATTTATCTTCGATGACGCGTAACAAAAACGCCCCGGTTGAAACCGAGGCAAGCTACACGTTCTCAACTTTTCACGGATCAGAACCATCGCAGAAAAAACATTCTAACAGGGCCACAAAACCGAGTAAAGCCTTCCGGCTGACTCCATTATCCACGAGGCTATTGGCGAAAGAAAGTTCAGGGAAAAACCAACCAATTCGGCAAAAATTGCCGATCACCCGCAACGCGAGTTCGCGGCCAAATTTGGGATGCCGGAGAATTTGCGTGCATGAGGAAGTGCAATGCCTTCGGAAGATGGCATCAGAGAAGCAAGTGGTTCTTCTGGACTACACAGTAAACGGTGAGTTAGACGATTTGAATAAACCGTTGTCGCATGCGGCCTTGATTAAGCGATACTTGGAGAATGATTGGCCTGTTTGATGCAAACTGGTGGACAACCTGTGGCAAAAGTTGAACGCCGACGAACTTGCAAGGTTCATCGACCAATTGCGACCATGATGGATGACCAGATAACTCAAAGGTTGTCGAAATTCAAAATGATTTTTGGTAAATCGGAACCCACTGAATTCGAAACAGCCAATCGCATGGACTCCAATTCTTGCTCTAGCTTGGCATCATTTTCAACTTGTAAAAATGTCCCGATCGGCTGAAGTAATCCGACGAACGCCCTTCGGCTGTCTTGAGATTCTACAAATTTTGAACTGCTGATGAGCAATTCCCAGAGATGAGAGTTTTTTGTTAATTGCGATCGAACTTTTGCGGCCGCCAGTAGAACGACCCGATCAACTCCAGATGGATCAAGTTGGTCGATCATTTCGATAAATACTTGTTCGGAGTCCGCCATTATTTGAAGGACGTTGATATCTACCGACCCAATCTTTTCAATTCTTTCTCCTAGCTGAATGTTTGCTTTGTTAGAGGCTTCGACAATTGCAGCCAATTGAACCCAGTAATCAGCCGAAACTCGTTTTGCGTCGATAGCTCCAGCCTCAAAAAAAGTGGGGGTGTTTTTGGACGTTGTTGGCCAAAATTTGGACCCTAAATAACCGACGCAAAGCCCCGCAAAAAATGTCAGCAGCAGCACGGCTGAGCTATGACGCCAAGACTTTTGCCGAGACGCAGAACTAGAAAACCGAACTTCGCTTTTGTTCTCAACAATCGTCGGCAACGATTTATTGTCAATCAATACAACTGGGCTCCCGCACTTTGGACAGGCAACCGTTTGATTGACTCTTGAAATTGGAAATCGAATGGAAGATGCACAGGATTGGCATTTTGTCGATGCGATTTCTTTACTTTTCATGGACTTCACGCTCCCGAAATCGGTCTTTGGCTTTGACAAGAGATCAATCATCCTAACAGTATTGACTTTGGCGACGGACAAAGGGCCGACATTCTGGCAACGTGGCTGGTTGAATTGACCACTTCTGCGCGCGAAACTGTGGAAAGAATTATTCATCCGCGGACTGGTTGCCCAATTCGAATGTTGGCTTTTTCCTATGCGAGTTGCACTAACAAATCTTGAACTTGAGACGAAAATTGGCAAGCAGCTGCTTGAGCTGACTGTTCGAATCGGCTTCGACGGCAAAATCGACCTCAATGAGATCAATGAGTTCCGAACATGGTTGCACAAAAACAAAAATAATGGCAGTGTCGCCGCAATTCCATACCTACGCGACATTTTGACTCGAATCACGTCGGATGGCGTGATCGACCGGGACGAATTACTTGAACTCCAACTTGCCATAGAACGCGTGATTCCAGCTTCTCACCGCAAGCCCATAATTCTAGCCCGCAAGACGCGCGACGAACTACGACGCGAACGCTTGCGAGAAAAGCAACGCCTCGAAAAAGAAAAGGAAAGAGAAGAACGTAAGAAGATTCGTGACAAGGAAAAAGAAGAACTAAGAAAGATTCGAGAGGCCGAATATGTTCGCAATTTGCGGTTGCGGCACGATTTCGGTAAGGTCGCCGGGGTAACATTTCCGAATGATGATGGTTCGGAACGTCAGGATATTATCAAGCGATGCAAACCAGGCGAACAATTGATTCTACGGCATGATAAGTACAACGAATACAGCGAGGTCGCGATTCAGGTTTTGCGCACAAACGGTGAGCAACTTGGACATGTTCCCGAATATCTTGCAGATTCGCTCTTCATGGAAATTGAAAATGGCTACAATATCGCTGCGTTCCTGAAAAACGTCACCGGTGGCACTTGGGATAAACCCACACGCGGTGCCAACTTTGTAGTTTTCATTGTCGCCAAAGATGTGGCTCTAGAAGAGTTCCAGAAGTACGCCAATGCGGTGCTTTCCACTAACTAAGATCAACGTCATTTGCGTTTTGTTAATTGCAGGATGCCAACAGCAATCAAGCAGCAATCGAAAGCCAGACGCGAAGCCAGGCCCGCCTAAGCTGGAAGCCAAAACGGTTAAGAGTGCGGACGCGAAATCAGCCCCCCCCTGAAGCCAAAACGGTTAAGACTCCCGATGCGTTGCCGTTCGCCCTTCTCTCTCATGGAACGTCGAGTCGGGTGGCAGCGATCCGGCAACTATCGCGGCGTCTTTATCGAAGTTCGTGAAGGACGAAGCCGTTTTGATTGTGGCATTGCAGGAAGTGGACCAGAAAGCGTTTGATCTTTTCACGTTACCCGGTTGGCAATCGGTGAAGGGTTCAAGCGACAATGATGACCGTCTGCAAATTGTGTTTGATCCGACACGATTTGAACTACTGGAAACAAAAGAGCCTACCGAGTAGGCTGGAATCGTTGTTAATTCTGGCAACCATCGCAGCCCGTTGATCTGTCTGTTTCACGACCGAACCCGTAAGAGCAGGCAATTTTGGTTCGTCAATGTTCATCAGGCCAGAGGAAACGAAGATATCCGCAACCAGCAAGTTACAGCGATTCGGGAATGGCCGCGGGATCAGTCAATCGGAGTGATTGCCGTTGCCGAATGGAACTTAGGCCGATTATGGTGAGGGCTAATTAAAGATGGCAATAGAAAACCGTTTCAACGTATTGAATTCCAAACGAGCAGACTTGACCGGCTATTCTGCTCTTGTGGGTGAGAGCTTTTCGTCCCGAGTTGACCTTTTGCAAAGTGTTATTCAGGGAGCACACTATCCGTCGCTTGGTCGATACAAAGAGAGACTGTTAGCCCAATACATCCGCGACTATATTCCGCAGCGTTTCAGTGTTGGAACAGGTTTCGTTTTATTTCCGCACGAGGACACCGATCCGTCAGGTGGCCACGAAAACCACGATCCTCTGAATCAGAGTACTTTTTCGATTTCAAACCAATGCGACATCCTAGTGTACGACTCGAATCAAATACCACCCGTATTTCGCGACGACGATTTCGTCGTTGTTCGTCCTGAGTCCTTACGAGCCATTATCGAAGTAAAGGGCGCGTTGACCCTACCGGAACTCACGTCAACATTGTCGTCATTCATCTCTTTTGGACGCCAATGGCGAGCAACTCAGCTCTTTTATCGAGATAACTATCAATCACTTACTCCGATGCCGAATTTGTTCTTGATGGCTTGGGGAATCAAGAAAGGCAAGACAGGCTCATACGTGGCCACTCCGACGGCTCTCCGGGAGCGAATTGTTCGAGAATACAGGAATCACGTTTCATCTGACGAGTTGAATGGCTTTCCCGTGCTCGACTCGCTGCTGGTCTACAATGAATGCGAGACACTTCGAACTACATGGAGCAAGTCGAATCCAGAGTATTTGGCAGATGGCTGGGCGACAATGGACGGGAGATTCACACGTTTTCATGAGGGCACTCCAGTCCGAGACAAAGACAGAACGATCGCATCACTTCTCGCGAATCTGCACCACGCCACCGAACCAGAAAAGTTTAATCGCTTTTTCTCTTACGTCGATGAGACAAGGGACAATCGACTTGTGAATTATGAATACGCTGGGTTCACGCCTTGGTTCGAAGGCGATGCCATTCCACCTTTTGAGCCAACTATTTTGCGGATAAATCGCCCTATCGCGCTGCCATGACACAATCCGGACGCTACAACTCAGCCCCTAATCGCTTGTTTATCTGATTCCTCTTAACGCGGACACGACGCGTCGAAGGTATTTCTTCAGGGACTCTTCGTCAGTATATGGTTCGATGGTGATACGGCTCACGTCGAATGGAAGCTGGCTGTAGGTATTCTGCGTGAGAAGTATGCAGGGCTTGTTAAGTGTGTGCGCCATACCAAGCTCGTACATTACGTTGGGGTTTGCTGTCGTGATTTCGGCGATCACGAATTCTGCCCGCAACATGTAAGTGTAAATCTTGTTGTCGATCCGATCAGGAAGTGCGTCCTCATCTACACGGTAACAGGTGATACCAAACTCATTTTTGAGTAGTGGTTTGATTAGGTCGAAATACTGGCGTTGCGGATGTTCGCGCTCACGGAAAGGCATGATCACGAAGCAAAACGGTGCCTGGGCCTCGATTTTGATTTCTTGGTAGTAGTTACTTACTGGAGAAGGTTCCGCGCCGCGTCCGGAATCGCCGTTTCGCTCGGCAAACACAGTGCTTTCAACAACGAAGGAATCGTCGGAGTTCGGTTTCAAGAGTCCGCGAGCAATCAATGCGTTGACGGTTCGCTGAAGAGAATTGAGCGTAAGGTTAGTCGATGCGAAAAGTGAGGCCAGCGAAATTGGCTCGCGAACGCCTGAACGTAGAAAGGATTGGAGAACACGAATGACGGCCGTATCGGCCACCTCGTCCGGAAGAGACTCGCCGAGGTAGGACGTATAAGTGGTTGTCAATAAGGCAGGGCCATCTGGCTTCGCCAACGTGTTATGGTCCCCTGCCGCGACGTGATGCATGAGAAACCTGGCGAGCAGCCACCGAATCGGAACGGGTTGCTTGAATGACTTGTAATCCTGGTCGAGTTCCGAACTCAATGCCACAAGAGTTCCGCTTGTTTTTTCAGCAACGACGTCTGTCAACTCAACTTGGAAATCAACCAGGTCACGGTTAAATGCTCGCGACGTGTCCTTCGGCGCAAAAGCAAGCTCAAAGACGTGCTGACCGGCGATGCAGTAGCGAGGGAAGTCAGTGGTCATCTGCTAGTCTTTATAACGCCAAGGTTTACCGGATGGCGAATTGGCTGCGGCGGTTTTTGATTTTGGACAAAACTTCAGGCATGATACCACGCGGCGAAAAAAACGGGGCGTACGTACGCCTTGAGGGGTTGTTTTATGACAACAAACAGGGGCTTCGGTTTTACAAGAAACCTGCAAAAACGCGGCTTTTGCGAGTATTAGAAAGCGCAGGTTTGCTTTATGAAGCCTTCGCTCTAACCAACTGAGCTATCCCGCCGAAACTACGACTTCTGCAAGGAAACCCCGCAGAAAATTTGACGGCATATTTCAGCAACGAGCTAATCAGGCGTAAAGTCATCGACACAATTCGATCTTGGTTCATTTCGGTTGATTACGATTCAATCTAGCCGGTTTTTGATTGGCTTTTACTGAAGAGCGCCCCGGGTTGGACCGACAAGAGTGCGAGTTCGCCGCCGGTCAATGGTCATGACGCCGGTAGAGCGAACTAAGTTCATCGAGCGATTTGCCTTGTTTGTAGGCTGCGATGATGCGCCAATTAAGCAAGGTTTGGCCAATAATGCCGCGTTGTTGCCAGCGACGGGAACTGACGGTGAGCGGACCAGGCAGGATGACAAACCGATATTGCTGACGCAAGCGCTCAGAGAAAATGTAATCCTCCATCAATGGCACTTCGGGAAATCCACCAAGTTCCTCAAAAATCGTGTGGCGGACCCAAATGCCTTGGTCGCCATAGGCCAGATTTTTCCAACGCACTCGCTGTTCGTTGCCCCAGGCGAGTAACCGTAACAGGGGCGATGCACCCTCGATCCGTTGCCGAAAGACACCGGCCTGAATTCGGGGATCGGCTACAGCGCTTTGAATCTGCTGAGCAAAATCCGTCGGCAATCGATTGTCGGCATGCAAAAACAATAACACCTCGGCCGTTGACTCCCGCGCCGCGGCATTCATTTGAGCTCCGCGACCTAGGCGGGATCTGATGACCCGCGCTCCTGCGGATCTCGCCATCGTGGCGGTTTCATCCGTACTGCCGCCGTCGGCAACAATCACCTCGTCAGCACCGCCGCGGATCGCGGATTGGACTGCCTCGCCAACGTTCGTTTGTTCGTTGATCGCGGGTATCACGACAGCGATTTTGAAGAGCATGACTCTAGCCGGGGTAAATCAAAAAAAATGCCAAGCCCATCAGGACTTGGCACCTAATTTACTCAGATATTTTCAAACGTCCAATTACTTTTTCGCTTCTGCCGCCGAGTTCGCAACTTGCACGACACCTGTTTTGGACTTGTTGATAAAGTCCTCGACGGCCTGAGTGGTTTGCATTCCGGAGATATAGCGTCGGACCCATTGGTTGTCAACTTTTTGGAACAGTACAAGCTGTGGCACGCCACGGTCTCCGATCAGTTGTTGGGCAACTGCTAATTCGGCATCATAATCGACTGTCGCGAAATGGACGTCTTTGAGCGAGTCCTTTTGCAGCAGCTCGGGCAATGTCAAATTCTTCATTTGTTGACACGGTGCACACCAAGTTGCTGTCACCAAAACCAACATTGGTTTATCGCCGCTTTGACAGCGATTGTAAGCCGTTGTGTAATCGAGGATTTGACGCTTTGGCGCCAAATTATCCTGAGCCGCCAAATGACTGGCGGAGATCAACAACAAAACAGCAACAACGATGCGCATGAAACACTCCTTTGTTTCCGAAGGGGGACTTCGGGCAAATTTATCCGCCGTGAGGCGGGGACAAGAAAAACTTTGTCTAGCGACCATTAACTTATCGGGATTTGCCAGCATTCCTGTTTTGCTGGAAATCGAAATTCCGACCGCGAATTTCAAAAACGAAGCCAATTAAGCGGACGACTCTTTCGTTTGTAGGGAACTCGCCGCGAGGGATTGCAGCTGATTCCCGTTCATCAAGAACGCAGGCACGAAGTGCGACATTTTCTTCATTCAGAAGTCATCTGACTAAGGAACAAGTGTGAGCCTTTGCGGGCCTGCAAAGATTTGCGGGTCGTGGCGAGAAAAACGGCTGAGGACTAAAATGTCAACTCAGTTACCAGCACCCGAATAGGCTGGGATGCATCTGCGATTTCTTAACGTGGATTGATGTCTCAAGAGCCCAGTCAACATTCAACTTTCAACGCTAAGACAAGGTTTAATAAATGGCCGTAACGATTGAGAAAATCGAGACAAGAGTCAGTCAATCGGATTCTGTGTTTGATATTTTCGCGGATGAATGGGGACCGGAAAAGATTGTCTACATTTATGAACCGCGTTGCGGTCTGCGTGGCATCGTCGTGATCGATAACAGCAGCATCGGACCGGCAATCGGCGGCATTCGCATGACGCCAACGGTGAATACTCAAGAAGTTTTTCGACTTGCGCGGGCGATGACCTGGAAAAATGCGCTCGCTGGAATTCCTCACGGTGGTGGCAAATCCGGAATCATTGCCGATCCGCGACAATTGACACTGGAAAAAAAAGAGACCTTGATCCGCCAATTTGCTCGCGGGATTGAGACCCTGAACCAGTACATCCCTGGGCCAGATATGGGCACTGATGAAACGTCGATGGCTTGGGTTCGCGACGAAATTCGCCGCTCAGTCGGGCTCAGTAGCGTCTTGGGTGGAATTCCCCTGGACCAAGTGGGCGCGACAGGTTTCGGCCTCGCTGTCTGTGCGGAGATCGCGCAAGAATTTGCCAATATCAAGCTCAAGGGAGCGACGGTTTCAATCCAGGGTTTTGGCAATGTGGGGCAACATGCCGCCCGTTATTTGTCCCATCCTAAACGTGGCGCGGTAATTGTTTCCGCGACGGACATGGCAGGAACGGTTTATCATCCGGATGGTTTGGACGTTGAGGAATTGTGTCAGTTGATGAAGAGCGGCCGCCCGATTACCGAATACAATCGTCCGGGCTCCAAGATTTTGGCACGCGATGCATTTGTGGACTTGCCAGTCGACATTTTTGTTCCAGCCGCCCAACCGGACGTCATCACTGCTGAAAACGCACGTCTGCTGAAATGCAAATTAATGCTGCAGGGCGCAAACATTCCTTGCACCCTTGAGGCGGAAACAATTCTCCATGATCGAGGTGTCATTTGCGTTCCGGATTTCGTGGCCAATGCCGGGGGAGTGATTTGTGGATCGGTCGAATATCATGGCGGCACGAAGACGGCTGCGTTCCAGGAAATTGAAGAGAAGATGAAAGAGAATACCCATGCGGTTTTGAAAAAGGCCGTTTCGCAAAAGATCAAGCCGCGGGATGCAGCGCTGATCTTGGCCAAGGAGCGCGTGCGCGAGGCGATGAGCTACCGCCGCGCGAACTAGACCGCTTTCCGCAAAGTGTCGCTATTTTTTCGACGAGGATTTGTTACCGTCTATGGACCATAACGAGTTTCGAGAATGGGCCCAAAAGGCGGCAGATTGGGGCGCGACCTATCGTGAGTCGATCTCGAAATTTCCAGTGCGTTCACAAGTGCGCCTAGGCGAACTTGAAAACAAATTGCCAAGGACGGCGCCTGAGACGCCGGAATCGATGGGGGAAATCTTCGCGGATTTTGAGCGCTTGATTATGCCCGGGATCACGCATTGGCAACACCCGCGTTTTTTTGCCTATTTTCCATCGAACGCCTCGCCGCCATCGGTGGTCGCGGAAATGCTGGTGGCGAGTATCTCGGCGCAATGCATGATTTGGCAGACGTCTCCTGCAGCCTCAGAACTTGAAACAGTTATGTTGCGCTGGCTCGCGCAGGCACTAGCGATCCCTGAAGAATTCTCCGGAGTGATTCAAGATACAGCGTCGACAGCCACTCTTGTGGCGATACTGGTCATGCGGGAACGAGCGCTCAATTGGTCGGGGAATCGGGAGGGACTATCGGGCTCGCGACGGTTGCGGGTTTATGCATCGGATCTCGTGCACTCTTCGATCGACCGAGCGGTTTGGATCGCGGGCATTGGCGAAGAGAATCTTGTACGAATTCCGACCCGCGGCCCCAAATGTTCGCTGGACGCGACGGAGCTAAAGGCCGCTATCGACCGCGATTTGGACGCTGGCTTGTTGCCCTGCGGCGTCGTTCTGTGCGTGGGTGGTACCAGTTTTGGGGCGACCGATGACCTTGCGCAGGCCTGCGAAGTGGCCCAACAATACAACTTGTATACGCACGTCGATGCTGCTTGGGCCGGTACCGCCATGTTGTGCCCCGAGTTTCGAGAAGATTGGCGGGGGATTGAAATGGCCGATTCAATCGTGGTGAATCCCCACAAGTGGATGGGCATCCAGTTTGATTGCTCGACGCACTTTTTCAAAAACGCGGATGCTGTCTTGCGTACGCTGGCGATTCACCCCGAATATTTGCAAACGCCCGATCGCGGCAGTGCGATTGATTATTGTGAATACTCGATTCAGTTGGGACGACGTTTTCGGGCCTTAAAAATGTGGTTCGTCATGCGGTGTTATGGACTGGAGGCATTGCGGCAAAGGATTCGCAATCACGTCGCCTGGGCGCAGTCTTTAGCATCCAGACTGGATGCCCTGCCCGGGATCGAGGTTGTGACACAGCCGTATTTGTCCTTGTTTACTTTTCGGTTGAATAAACCTGGCTTGGCGGACAAAGCCCTGGATGATCTCAACCTTCAACTACTCAATGGACTAAATTCGGAGGGGCAGGTTTATCTTTCACCGACGAAGGTCAAAAAGCGTCAGGTTCTCCGATTCCAAATCGGCCAATTTGATTGCACGGAAGGCGATGTTGAAATTGCTTACCGAGCGATTGTAGATTGGTCGCGACGATTGCTATCTTAGGCGTGCCAGCAGGCTGTTGATGCGGCGCGGTCAAACAGGAGGCCTTTCTCAACCGGATTTTTCGACAAAAGCCGAAAAATTGGAATCTTCGTTAAATCTTGTCTGACTCGAATGGCGATTCTATGCATGAGCAGGATTCCAGTCTCCTGCACTGCGTTCGTGGATTGCCAATTCAGGGGGAAGTCATGTCACAGAATTCGGAAACTTCAACCGTCGAGAGCCTTAGCTCCGCCGATTGCCGAGATCGAATGAAGTGTTCCAGGAAGTTAGCGTCCAAAGGGTTGCTGATAGCGTTGGCGTTTTTTGTCGTTGTTCAAACGGGTTGTTCGGTGATTTCCACCAACCCAGGCCGAACAAGGTTGGTGGACGATATGTTCGTCCGCTATCGCGACGTCGTCTGGGCGCGTCGCGCGTACAATTTGGAACATGGCACTTGCTCCAGGCCTTTTGCGGATCACTTTCAGCGGGGCTACGTCGCTGGCTATTGTTCGGTTTGTCGCGGTGGAGATGGCTACGTGCCCGCAACACCATCGAAAGACTACATGGGCTATGAATACCAATCGGAAGATGGAGCGGCCTGCGTCAACGCTTGGTTCGAGGGCTATCCCTTGGGTGCTCAAGCAGCGAAAAATCGCAATTTGGACAAGTACGGCAACATCTACATTTCACGTTTGATGGAACAGGCCATCGATCAATCAGAGGTCGACCCGAAGCTACCCAGCGATGTGCCCATTGTCTCACCATCGGGCGATGCCCATTCCGGCTCTTTGCCAGAGAATGCACCGCCAATGCCAATCCATACTTACAACTCAAACAATTCGAATCGCTCGTTGCAATACCGGTAGCCGTCCCGACGGCGGTCAATTGTTCGTCAGCAAATACGGCTAGAGATTTTGGAGTTATATTTCGATGCCCACAATTAAAAACCTATCCAGACTTTTTCTCGCAAACCGTTTCGCCGTGACGTTGGTTGCGGCGATGATGATTGCGTCTGCGTCTGGCTGTACGGCGATTTTGTCTCCGATCGACTCGGTGCCCGCCGAACGGTTGCCTGCGCAATTTCTGGCGGAGCCGCAAGCGAACAAAGTGCCTATCGATGTGGCCCGATTGAGGCAACCGAAATCCGAGGTCTATGTGCTCGACGATGGTGATACCCTGGGGATTTTCATTGAAGGCGTCTTGGGCGAATTTGACCAGGCTCCTCCGGTTCAACTGCCGGACCCCAACAGCGATTTGCCTCCCGCAATTGGTTTTCCGGTACCGGTGCGCGAAGACGGTACGATTTCCTTGCCGTTGGTCCGTCCAATTTCAGTCCGCGGTCTGAACATCCAACAAGTGGAACAATTGATCACTCGCGTTTATCGCCAAGGCGAAAAACCGGTGATGAAGGAGAATGGCCGAATTATTGTGTCCTTGATGCGTAAGCGAACGTATCGCGTTTTCGTCGTCCGCCAGGATAACACCTTCTTCGGAAATGCTCAGTTCGCTGCGACTCGTGGTGCCCGGGCCGTTACCGACCGTTCTGACCAAAGTAGTCGGGGTAGCGTTTTACAGCTGCCCGCTGGCGAGAATGACGTTCTCAATGCCCTTTCGCAAACGGGTGGTATGCCGGGCGTCAACGCGAAAATCGAAATGCGAATCTTGCGCGGAGATCGTCTGCAGATGGAGAACCGTGCTCGTGAAATCGAGGAGTTCTACCGTACTCATGGTCCGGAGGAATTTCCCTACGGCGTCATTCCTACAGTTGCCAGCGAATCGGCGACCATTCGCATTCCTTTGCGACATGACCCCAACAAACCACCACAGTTCCGCACGGAAGACATTATCTTGAAAGATGGCGACATTGTGTATGTCGATAGCCGGGATACCGACGTCTATTACACCGGGGGGCTGCTGATTGGTGGCGAATGGCCTGTGCCTCGCGATTATGACTTGGATGTCCTCGGCGCGATTGCACTGTCGGGTTCCAGCGTGGGCACCGGGCGCCAACAAAATGCCGGATTTTTGGGCGGGCTACAGGGCGTCCCCGCCAGCGAGTTGATCGTGCTCCGCCGACTTCCCGGGAATCAGCAAATTGCAATTCGGGTCGACATCAACAACGCCATCAACAATCCGAAGGCGCGATTGCTGGTGCAGCCTGGGGACACTCTGATTCTGCGGTATAAACCGCAAGAAGAAATTACGAACTTTGCAATGGTATCGTTCTTCACGTACGGATTTCAAAGCATCTTCCGACGATAAAAACAGCTAATAAGAAAAGCCGAGTCAATTGACTCGGCTTTTTTTTTGGACTCACGAGGAAAGGCTGCTTAGCTCGCGATTTGCTTGATGCGAGAGGCCATGAGGGCGCGATTCACGGCACTTAGAATCGCCCGGGTCGAGGCTTCGGTCTGCTCGGCACCCAGTCCGCGTCCGCGGTACGTGACGCCTTCGTGCTCAATTTCTACATTGACCTCGGTGACCGAATCGTGACCAACCGACTGGCTGCGAACCTGATAATCTTTGCATGTAAAAGCGACCCCTGTAATCTTCTCAGTGGCGAGGCAAGCGGCGTCGACGAGCCCCTCCCCGTCGCAAACCTCGACGGTTTCGCTTTCGCTGCCGCGGCTCAAGGTTAGCGAAAAGCGTGGCTTTTGACGAAACTCATGTGCCGCGGAAAAATCGGTCAATAACCATTCATCACCCGTCTTTCCAAATAATTCTTGTTCTACGATCGCTGCTATGTCTCCGTCATGGACCTCTTTTTTGCGATCGGCGAGATTCTTGAACTGCTCGAAAACCTTTTGAAGCTGCTCGGTGGTCAGCGTAAAACCCAGTTGTTTCACGCGGTCATTCAGGGCCGCTCGTCCACTGTGTTTGCCCAAGACCAGATCGGTTTTACTCAAGCCGACGTCTTCCGGTCGCATGATTTCGTAAGTGGTGCGTTCCTTCAACATGCCATCCTGATGAATCCCCGCCTCGTGGGCAAACGCGTTCCGGCCGACAATTGCTTTGTTTCGTTGGACAAGTAGGCCCGTTGTTGCGGAAACAAGTCGACTCGTAGGCACTAGTTTGGTTGCATCGATTCGAGTGTCGCATTTGTAAACGTCGTTGCGGGTCCGCATTGCCATGACCACTTCTTCGAGTGAGCAGTTGCCCGCTCGCTCGCCGATTCCGTTGATCGTACATTCGATCTGGCCTGCTCCGTTTTCAACAGCTGCCAAACTGTTTGCTACCGCCAACCCCAGATCATTATGGCAATGAATGCTGATGACGGCTTGGTCGATGTTAGGCACTCGGTTCACTAGCGTTTTGATGACGTTGCCCATGTGTGCTGGGGTGGCGTAGCCAACCGTATCTGGAATATTGACGGTGGTAGCCCCGGCGGCGATCACAGCCTCAACAACGCGGCAAAGAAAATCAAGTTCCGTTCGCGCCGCATCTTCGGGAGAAAATTCCACGTTCGGACAGTAACCTACCGCACGTTTCACGCCTTCCACAGCGCGAGCCACAATTTCGTCGGGAGTCATTTTTAACTTGAACTCGCGATGAATGGCGCTCGTCGCCAGGAACACATGGATGCGGGGATTGGTTGAGTGCTTGAGAGCCTCCCACGCGCGATCAATATCGGAAGCAGCGCAGCGGGCCAGCCCGCAAATTTCCGGGCCATGAAAATTCGCCGCGATTTCTCGAACCGCTTCGAAATCATCCGGCGATGCAATCGGAAATCCAGCCTCGATGACGTCCACTCCCAAGTCCACCAGGGCTTGAGCGATTTCCATCTTCTCCTTGTGATTCAGGCTGGCGCCGGGCGATTGTTCGCCATCACGCAGGGTCGTGTCGAAGATCTTGATCATGCGGGAATTTGACATTGAGTTGACCTTTGAGGGAACGCGCGATCGACAACAGATCATCCGGGCTTGCAATTGCAACCCGGAATCGATTCTACCAATTGTTTTTCATTTTACTGAAAAGGACAACGGCACGTATAGATCTCAGCCCGCGAAATAGCAGAGGAACATCGCCTTGCGACAAAATCACCGACGGACTCAAAGGCAATTTGAACGACTACAAATTATGACTCATTAATCGTCACTTTTCGGATGATGACCCGCTCACTCGAAGTAGCCGTCGACTTAAATTGGTCCATAACCGAGGCACCAGCAACCAATCTACCGAAGATGGTATGTTTGTTGTTCAAGTGCGTTTGAGGTGAATAGGTGATGAAGAATTGGCTGCCGTTAGTCCCCGGACCCGAATTAGCCATCGCGAGAACACCGCTGCCACTGAAATTCAACGTCGCATTAAATTCATCGGCAAACTGATATCCCGGCCCGCCGGTTCCAGTGCCCCGTGGATCGCCACCTTGAGCCATAAATCGATTAGCGACGTCGTTGATTACGCGGTGGAAATTGAGTCCATCGAAATAACCATCGCGAGCAAGTGCAACAAAGTTATTCACGGTTATGGGTGCTTTGTCGTCGTAGAGCTCCAGCCGCAAGTCTCCCAAATCCGTGGCAAGAATGGCCTCGTAAGTTTTGGACGTGTTGATTGTCATGGTCGGCGCAGTTGTGTAAACATTGTTGCGAGCCGATGGTGTGACGAAAGACAATTGGCGGTTCCCCGAGAACGGAACGAATCCACTCAATGGAGCGTTCAGCAAGCTCGTCAGTTTGAATAATTCCTGTGTGGTTCCGCCTTGAGTATCCCGCACGGTGACGACGATATTCAAGTCACCACCCTGGCCGGGTGTCCAGCGTATCTCGCCGGAAGGGCTAATCGTTGGTCCGATTTCACCGGCCGCTTTGGCAGTTCCAGTTGAACTAATCGAATAGAACAACTGCTGGTTCTCAGCATCGCTGGCTTGAACTTGCAATACAAATTGCGTGCCGGCGGTGATTGAGCTGTCGGGGATCGGTTGGATGGCCGGTGTGTCGTTGACTGGCACGACGTTGACGCTGAGGTTGGCAACATTACTTGCCGCCCCCTGGTCTTGAACCGAAACCCGAATGACTCGCGTGCCACTTGTTGGATTCTCTCCAACATTCTGGTAGGTCAAAGTCGACAGCACCTTTTGGTAGTTCGCGACAGTATCCTTACCGGTCAGGAACAATGTCTTTTTCGCGGCGTAGTATAGCGACTGAATGGAAGTTCCCGTTGTGTTTACCGCCATTGACTCGTTATTGCCATTTAGAGCGTTCGTTAGAACAAGTTTTGCACTGGTGAGCGACGCTCGAGTTCGATTAAAGACAGTTAGATCTTGACTTAAAACGGCCTTGCTTAAATCGCCTTCAGTGTAGATTACATCTCGCGAAGTGCCCGCATTGGCTCCGTTCAAATCGACGCCCAACTCCCAATCAGATGTGACGCGAGTGAACCGAATGTCGTCAATCAATGGCCCTTTACCGTCACCAGTGTCTAATTGACCGTTTTTTGTACCGGCCTCGCGAAATACAAGTTCATTGTCCGTGTCTGAGGCTTTGACCACGATATGGTAACGATGCCACTGGTTGTTGGCCCGAACAGTTCCCGCAAACGAATCGCCAAAGCGAACTCGAATTTGATCAGATATTCCTCCTCGCACCCGTGACGGATCAAGTTTCGCGGCAAACGAAATGATGTACGTTTCTCCTGCAATGGTGGAAAACGTTTGTTTGATCAAGTCAATTTTCGTGGCATCGCTGTCCAAACACAGAAATTTCGCGCCGGACGGTGCGCCGGAACCGATGATTGCAAAAGGAATGCCGCCGAGTTTTTGCCAGCCAGAAATCGTTGAGTTAGTACCGACAGTTCCGTCTTCGAAGTCTCCGTTGTGGACCGAATCGCTAGTGAGTTGCACGACATGGACATTGTCTAATTGCGCCCCCACCCCGTCATCCGATGGACTGCCTTGCACGTCAACTTCACGAAAGGTCAGCGAGCCAACAATTGAAGCAGAGCCTTCAGCCAAGACTTTGTATCGTCGAAACACATCGGTCGGTCGGAATACGCCAATACTTTCCCCGTTCCATAACACTTCCACGTCATTCGTTTTTATATCTGCTGTTGAACCTGCCTCAGAGGCTCGAAGGTCAAAGGAGATCAAATGGTTCTTAAAGGCTTTGACGTCAAAGTCCTGGAATATTCCGTCACGTTGTCCAGCTACATGGTCGATTTGTAAAACCTTGCCACGGGCTGTAGATCCGGCGGGGAATATCTTCATGGTCGATCCGCCGCCGGCGATTACGTTCCAAGCCGCAACATTCTGATCTTGATAAATATTGTTGATTCCTCCCGTCGAAAGCTCAAAACCAGAATTGAGTGAAACATTCTTGTTGTTTGGCAGGTTTACGATCGGTGTTCGATCAATACCCGCAGCCATCACTCGGCGATCTTCAAGCTGTTGGTATTGCAAGGTCTGTCGCGAGGATTGAGAACGTCTTTTGGCCTTCATAACGGTCCTGTGACTCAAAAAATGAACAAGGTTTTCGGGAAAGAACGGGCGCGAGAATCAAAAGCTGCGCCGGAGTTGGCTGAAGCGCCACTCCTCCAGCATACCCCAACAAATTTGTGATTTCAATAAACAAGATCGGTTGTAACGGTTTTTCAGGCAAAGCAGTGCCGTAATGCTGTTAGACACTTTGACCATCACCTGGCGTTGCCAATTCCGGTGACTTGTTCGACGTGATTGCAACGCTCGACGAACCAACGTGTATTCCGAGCGGAGGGCATTGTTATGCAATGGAAGTAACGGATCGAGTCGCTCACGGTTTCAGCGACGTGTAACTTAGCTCACGGCAGAAAAGCCGAAACGACCGAAAGCAACAGAACGGGACAATAATACGAAAAAGCTACTCGGCTTTACGTGGCTTGATAAATCCGATCAAGAACGCAACCGTCATCGCCGTCCAGAATGCAATAAAAGCCGGATGTTGGTAGTTATGGAAATCGAGGCGATGCTCATGGCCTTGTGTGTTGAAAATCCATTCCAGACAAAGCTTGCTGCCGATGATCAAAACCAGAAGGTAAGCGGATAATTCGAATCTTGGAAATCGCTCCAGCATTCTAATGAAAATCATCGCCGCCACACGCATTAACATCACGCCTAACATGCCGCCGAGAACAACGACCCAGAGCTTGGGATGAATACCCACATGTCCCACGGGTGGGGTGCCGACGAGGGCGATGCCAGCCAAAATCGAATCGACGGCAAAAGCCAAGTCGGTCAATTCGACAACGAGAATAGTTTTCCAGAAACCTGCGTATAATTTTTCGGCAACGGCATTCGGAGCAGCACTTCGGTTCAAGTTCGTGGAGTTTGCTTCAGCCGAGGAAATATTGGTTTCTCCCGAAGCGTCCCCTTCGTCTTCAGTGAACTCGCGTTCCGGAGGCGGAATAATACTCCGCTCCTCCAATTCCTCTTCCAACCGATCTTCGCTCAAAGATTTTCCGGATTCAGCTTCGACCAAGCTCGGTTGGCCTTGGTCATCGGCCACAATCTTCTCTCCGGACTCGCCAAAGAATTGGCCATAAAAATAACTAACCGCAACATACACCAGGTATCCGCCACCGATCAGCTTGACGATTCTCCAACCCAATAGATATTGCGCGAAACCGATGGCGATGAGGCGAATTACAAAGGCCCCCACCAGTCCATAGGTCAAAACGCGGGCTTGTTGATCCGGTCGAACCCGTTTGGCCAGCAAACCCAGGACGAGCGCGTTGTCAATCGACAACACTCCCTCGAGAATGATCAATACTCCAACGACCCAAATGTCCTGAATCTCAAAGACTTGATTGAACATGAATCGTTTGTGATACCTTCCTCAAGCCAGAATTGAATCGCGTTTCTGCCAATCTGCAGTCACAACGAAGTCATTCGGTCAATGATTTTTGAAAAAAAATCTTGTGGCAACTAAGTGCCAACGAAGCGTCGTCAAGAACGCCCGAACATACCCCAACAGGTCGCAGGATTCAAGGGGAATTGCGCGAAGAGACCCATCAGATCGGGTGAAGAGAATCCAGTTCTTTCCTGAAACGGAAGGCTGCCAAAGAATTGCCGACGTCTTTCGGGCCATGTGCTCGATATTGAGATTGCGCCCATCAAAAACCATGCAACAATTAACGGAGGAGATTGTTGAGTTCTTGTAAAATCTCACTGGCAACCGTGATGCTTCGGGCGTTCGCCGAGAAACCCCGTTGAGCGACAATCAGCTGGGTGAACTCGAGAGCCACATCAACGTTGGAGGATTCTAACTGGCCACCTCGTATGGAGCCGTTTTTTCCGGCGAAGCTGGCATCAATTTGCGCTACTCCACTATTGAAGGTCTCGCGAAAATAATTTTGACCGGTTGCTTCCAAACCCTCGTTATTGGCAAAGTTGGCGATGGCGAGTTGGGCGATTGGAACTTTCTTGCCGTTCGTTGCCATGCCTTCCAAAACGCCCGAGGCCGAAATCGCTACATTCACCAAGCTTCCTGGTGGATAACCGTCTTGGTCACTTGCGATCGTAAACCCTTTGGCTAGATGCGTAAGTTTACCGAAGTCAATGCTGATTTCTTGATTCGTAGAGATCGAATTAAATTTCAATTGGATATTGGAGTCTCCATCGCCAGCTCCGCGGACTGCGAGAAAACTGCCGTTTTCAGCAAACTCGATACGATTGACGATGCTGTCGATCATCGTCCCCGAATCGTTCATCAAGCTGAATGTTGCGTCCCAAGTGTTCGCATCCATCTTCCGCAATTCCACATCGATTGAATGTGCCTGACCACGATTATCAAAAATCTGCAGCGTTGTGTTTTGGGTATCTCCATCTTTGCCCTTAACCGTTTCGACCAGCAGATGGTTTGCTGTGTTCATCGAACCTGTATTTCCGGGTTCATCTGAAAGTTCGAGCTTATGCTTTGACTCACCGGTTCCATTGGCTTGTACAACCAGATTGCCGGACGTATCGAGCGACGCGACGGCATCCACCAAAACTGAATTGTAGAAGTCCACCATGTCGCCCAGGGTCGTAGTCGGCGAAACATCCAAGGTAGCGCTCAGCGGGTTCCCATGAAAATCAAAACCTTGCAAACGCAGCTTATCGCCAGTGGTATAGCCGGTCAAATTGGAATCAAGATCATTCAAAAGTGTGGAGGTGGTCGCAGGCGCCCCGGCAACCTCGTACGCCTTATAGGACGTTAATTTCTCTGCTTTCGGTGGCTCTGCCGAGGACGGAAGATTGCCAAGAAAACCAATACTGGAGGTAAGTCTTCCGGCGATACTGGAGCCCAGCGGAACCCGAATTGAATTGTCGCCAGAGACTTGGAAGATGGGATTACCGTCAAGTCCTTCACCGACGTTTCCAAACCGTTGCACCTTAGCGCCCGTAGCCGGATCAACGAGGAATCCGCTGCTATCCAAAGAAAATGCTCCGGCTCGCGTGAACATCTTTTCGCCATTGGACAACACGAAGTATCCATCGCCGTCGATTGCGAAATCGAATTGGGAACCGGTCGAAGACAGAACACCTTGGCTGAAGTTTCTCCCCATTTGGGCGATTCCGACGCCGACACCAATTTGTTGTGGATTGGTGCCGCCAGTGGTCACTCCATCGCCGGACGAAGCCGGACGCATGTTGTTGTACAGCAAATCACCGAACAGAATGCGTTGACTTTTGTAGCCAATCGTATTCAAGTTCGCGAGGTTGTTGGCAACCACTTCGAGTTTTCGTTGATGCGCCAGAAGTCCAGTTGCGCCGGTGAGTAATGCCAGTGACATATTGCCTCGTCGTTAAAAATTTACCCGTGATTCGAAATACCTGATCTCGTTAGTTGGTTTCAGCTAGACGGCCTTAACACCCGTAACCATGTTTACCGAAATCGCTCGGCCGTTGATCATCAACATGATGGATCCGTTGTCGACAAAGGACTCGTCGACTCGTCCTGTTTTGGGCGAACCGTCCGACGGATCGATGTAGCTGACATTTTTCCCTGCCAAGTCTATTCCTTGCGAAATTTCCTGGAGTTTCAACATGCTTTGAAAAGACGTATTCAGGCTTTCTGTGCCTTCCAGCATCGAAAACTGTGTGAGTTGGGATATAAAATTTTCCTGCTTAACGGGATCCATCGGATCCTGATGCTGCAGTTGCAGCGTGAGCAGCTGAAGAAATTCAGTTGATGCAATTTGCGAAGTTATTGAATTTTGCATATCCGATCCGACCTTTTGAATTACTTGGCTTGATGTTTTCAACGTCAGGTGTAGGAGTCAGCTAGGCGATCACGTTGACCACAAAGCGTTTGGTTGATAGTGGTTTTACTGCTTCCGGTTCTTCCAAATTGAAGCGAGCCTGGTTTTTGTAGCTCTTTTGTTCATTTCGAAAATCGAATCGTTGGCCGGGCTCTTGCTGGTCCTGTCGGTGCGAGTTTCGGCTCTCCGGGTCGCGATACGAGATGTCGAGGTCCGGAAGGTCCAGTCCGCGGTCCTTCAAGGCACTCAGCAACTGCCCCTTCTCTTTGATGAGCATTTCACTCGTGATCAATTCGGAGGCTTCGATCCGAGCCTGTAGCCGACCGTCGCTGGTTTCCACGAGAATTTTGATTGCCCCCAATTCTTGCGGTTTGATTTGAATCGTTATTTCGCGGGTTGAATTCTGGCCAATTTTGATATCGTCCATCGACCATTGATCGCTAATTTGCGCGACCACCTGGGAGGCGAGTTCGGAATCGACACGTGAGTTTAAATGGATCGGGTTGGAATCAAAGGCCTGAGTTCCTTGCGGCACCTTTGAATTGACCGTGAATGGCGTGTTCGTCGTCAGGCTCGATTCGACGATTGGCATTTCGTAGCTGACTGCAGGCAGAAGCAATTCGGTTGGATGTTCCTGAATCAGTTTCTTCAAGATGCTTGAAATTCTCGCAGTTTGTCCCTCGACGTCACTGGGAGCAACAATGAATTCAGGCTCATCCGTTTTTACCGACATGAGTTCGGGACGATAAGTGAAAGCCATTGGTTGCGTGGGGACATCAAAATCAACTGGAGAAACAGGCTTCACTTGTTGCCGCGACATTGGCTCTACGGCTTCGGGTAAACCGAGATCGATGGTCATGTTGTCCGTAACCGGTTTTGAAATCTCCGTGGGGAGTTCTTGATTTACTTCAAGTGACGCCGCAGGCAATTGTCCATGCTTGATTGGATTGGGCGTTAAGGAAATCTCGGCCACTACTTGTTTTGAGGCGGGTTGCGGCGTGAGTGCAGACTTGTTCGCAATCGATTTGGCGCTCTCTGTCAGCGATGGCGTTTCCGAGAATTGTGGATTAATTTCGGTAACCGGCAGGAGCTTTATCTCCTTCGAGAACGCTTCGGTTGTTGTTGACGAAATCGGCTGTGGCTGGAGCTGGGGCTCTATTTCCATTGCAAAAGAATTTGGCAGGCCCGGCAAATGGACGGGCGAAATCGTTTGTTCTGGTTGAGCTGGAACATTCGCTAGGACGTTTTGGAGAACTGGCCGTTTTGATTGAGTTAAAACGATAGACTGCGGTACATCGAATTCAACATTCGACGAAACATTCGGGCTCGCAGGCACATGCGCAACTTCCTCGCGCGGTTGAGGCGCTTGTAGAAACTCGCCAAAAGTCATCCGATCGACTGGCGACTTTTCCTTTTCATTTTTTGGTGCTGGTAACTCGTCTTTATCGAATCGTTTTCGAGAGACTGGTTTCGCTTTGGGCAGCGACTGCGCGTGACTTTGATCATTTTTTTCGTGAGCATCTGCGACTTGGCGATCGGCGCGCAATCGAACGGGGGACCCTTCCACCGCATGCGGCGTCGGAATCGACTCTGAGATAGAAAGGCTGATGGGCTTCATGATTCGACAATTGATCCCAGTGGTCCACCTGATGACCCACGATTTCGCTAGTTGGTTACTAGACAGAAGTCGTTCGTGAGTTTGATAGCAATTAATCCGCGTTTGCTGTCAAATCCGATAATGGCAGATATCCTGTTAAAGACATCGAGTTTTGTCGCAGGTGCCTAGAAGAAATATCTTGCGACCGGTAAAGCTTCTCAACATGTTTGGCGTGCGAAAGCAAAGGCAAACGAGGCTGTAAGTCGATTTGAACCCTGCACAGCGGAAAACTTCATTTAATCGCGAACAACGATTTGAACCGCTGGCAGGCAGTTGATAGCTTTGTTGAAGCAGGACGATTGGGAATTCAATCAATGCGTGATTGTCGCGTGCCGGAGGAAGGTCACGATGCGAGGATAAAACAATCGAATTCTTTACGCGTTCTTGCGATACGCATCCTGCATTTGTACCGCTCTCACTCCCTGATGAATTTGGGGCGCCAGGAGATCTCGAGAGCGCTGAATTTGCTGCTCGAACAAACTGATTTTCATCAAGACGCGTTCAATTAGCCCGGCGAGTTGTTGCGTGATTTGCTTGACTTGTTCGGAAGCGTGTGGGCGGGTGTTGCGGTACTGCTTTTTGATTCCGGACGTTTCTTTTTCGAGTTTCGCGATTGAGTCAAGTTCGATTTTCACCAGACGATTGATCTCGTCCAGCTTGTCGGGAGTCGATTCAAACTCGCCGAGCCGGTCAATTAATGATTCCATTTGACGATACTTGTTCATCATCAATTGCAGAATCGCCAGGATTTGCCGTTCTAGATCGTCATTGTCCATTGGTGGCTTCCTCCGTTCCAGTCAATGACTGCAGTTCTTCGTCGATCAACCTCAGGTCGGAAATCACCTGCTTCTTGCGGCCGACGAAATCGAGGTACC
>JBEBGH010000642.1:0-1606 GCA_040081565.1 Pirellulaceae bacterium | reverse complement strand
GCAAGGCGACCAAGAGCTCATGCAAAGCGTTAAGCAGTGTTCTCGATTGCCGAAGGTCTAGTTCCTTTCTAGCCTGCTCCTGTCGCGCAAGCAATTCGCTTTCCAGCCGCGAGAGGATTCCGACGGGTGCTTTTTGACCGGGAAGTAAATCTTCAAAAATATTGGCTTGAATGGTTTTCTGCTCATTTGCAGCTGCAACGTATTGTGAGCCGCGAATCCAAAAACCAACGTTCAACGCGATCAACAACATGAAACTGGCAAGCCAAGCAGCCTGGATGTAATTCGCTTTCGAGCCGACGTTGTCAACGGCTAACTCACCCCGCTTCAAATCCAAACGAGGCCTGACCGCACTGGCTACGACTGAGTCCGCGCGACGCATAGCGGAAGAGGTCAAGTCCCAATTAGGGTCGCTACTAACGGTCCAGTCCGTGTCGGCGACGACTTGATTTACCAAACTAGCGTCCAAACCAAAACAGCTGACCGTTGCGTTCCGATTGTTATCCAACATTCCCATCATCAACGTGCGTCGCAATGATTTGATATCTGGATCGCAAGATTGCCAACCTTGAATCGAGTTGTTCTGACAACGAATGATCTCCAAACGATTACCCAATTGGCAAAGAATGACCGAAGGCCGCTCCGATTTATCTGCCAGGTATTGATCAACGGCTAATAAGGTCAAGGGCGTAATGGAATGCACCGATACCCTCTGTGACCGAAGCTCCAATAGGAGTCTCCGAAGGAATTCCAGCTCGGCGGCGACCGCCAAGATTCCGTTGTTGTTGATTTCAAAATCGGCCACCATGTTCTCTGCATCAAGCGGCAATGAGCTTTCGATTGCAAAACAGAGGGAGCGATAGTCTCGATCCGGAACATCTTCTGGTTTTAGCTGGATGGCAAAACAGCGACTGGTGGATATGCACAAAACCAGCGGCTTTCCGGTGTAGCCCATCCGTCTCAACGCATCGCCAACCGCCTTGCCGACCCCCATGGCCTCCCAAGCGATCAATTCTGTTTGCACGCGAGAGCCATCGAATTTGCAAACATGAATCGACTCGGTATCGGCGACAAGATGAAACGTTGGTTGCCTCAAGTCTTGCTCCTATTGGTCGCCGAGTGCGAATTCAAATTCATGACCGCCCACCGAAACAACAACTGACGACTCACTAATTTTGATTACTTTTCCAGTAAGGAATGTATCGCCTACTCTCACATATTCGCGTTCCGAGGGAGTGGGACCCGTTTGGATGGTGGCTAAAGATTCGGCCGGAGACGCTTCCTTCCAAAACACACTTATCAACTTCCACTCTGGTTTTGAAACGGCGGGTGATTCGTCATTGGCCGGAGAAGGTTGTTCGTTTTGTACGTCACTAATCAAACGTCGCAAGGGTAGGTTCCAGACGTTTTCGAAGTCTGCTTGGGTCGGCGCCGAGACCACTTTGGCTACTCGCAGCTTTGTCGGGACAACGAACAATTCTTTGCTGCTCGTGATATCCAGAGGAACGTAATATGGCCAAGCAATCGCACCGACAATCGCACAGGCTATTCCCAATACGAGCAAAGCCAAGAGTCGTTTTTGCTGCCGAACTTGCATCAGCCTTTTCTC
>JBEBGH010000039.1:0-22858 GCA_040081565.1 Pirellulaceae bacterium | reverse complement strand
GGCCACAACCGCCGGCTTGGCGTACAACTCTGGATTGGCAACGTCGCGTTGCGAGCCGATGGTAATTCGTTTCACCGCCTCTTTCTTTTCCAGAGATTTTTCGAATTCGGTTTGCTCGTCGGTTGATTTGTTTTCTTCGGCGGACATGGATTACAAGAATGAATGTTGTGGACGAAAAGTCGTCGGGGATTCGCCTCCTTTGATTCCCAGTTGCTGAGTCTTGCAGCAAGGTGGAATCGGATTCGGATGCATGAATGTCTTCCGATCGACAATAAAACGCAGGTCCTATCTTATTGAAGAAGACGTTGAACCGAAAGGGTTTTACCAGCGACGAATCGGTAAAGAAACGAAATTCACTGGTACGTCGGGGGACTTTATTCGCTTAATTCAGGGAATTTCAACCACTGTGCGACGTCTGCCCGATGCTGTCGCAATTTCCCGCTGGCTCGTTCAACATTCCCCAATTCGGCCGCTGGATTCTCGACAAAGACCGCAGCCAGCAACTGTTCGTTTGCTGGAATGCCTAATCGCTGAAACATGGGTGGGGATTTCAGTTGCCCTCCGCTGGACCAATAAGTCGCATAATCTAGCGCCGTCAACAGCAACAGCAAATTCTCTACAAACGCTGACGATGCCGCGTGGTGTTCGAGATTGACATCCTGCCGTTTCGCGAAATCCGCAACTTCATCCTCCGAATGCGGCAACCAATTGACCAGCAACAAGGCCCCGCAGGCATTCAACATCCCGGGCAACTTGTTTCCAGGCTTTACATCGCTGAACCAGGTGCAAAAATTCTTGGAGATCGCCCGACAAGTTTGCCAGCGCACAAAATGAACTCGCCATGGTTCGGCAATGCCATCGACCTGGCGATCAAAATGAAAAGGTGCCCAACCTGCCGTCGCGATCGCGGCCCGGACATTTGACTCAAAGGTAGCGTTGCTTTCGTCGGTAATGGTCACGGGCGAATTGGCTGTCGCGATGAGTTTGGTTGTCTTTCGATTGCGAATCACGTCTGCGACGATTTGAAAACGCTCGTTTGGCATCGGATTCTTGGTCCCTTTTGACGACGATGGTCACTTGTTAGATTGAATGGACGTCAATTAAACACACTTTCCCGACGATTGAAAGACCAGGAGTCCCCCCAATGTTAATGCGTTCGGTTGCGAGTTATTTGTTGCTCGCGCTTTTGCTCATCGTTCCAAACTGCTTGTGGGCTCAAGGCCTGGAAAAAGTTACTGAGGTTGAGGGCATTACTCAGTACAAACTGGAAAACGGAATTCCTGTCCTGTTGTTTCCTGACAAGTCGAAACCGAAGTTCACGGTGAACATGACGGTCCTTGTCGGCTCGCGACATGAGGGTTACGGCGAAACGGGCATGGCTCACTTGCTCGAGCACATGTTGTTCAAGGGGACCGAAACGCATAAGGATATCCCGGCGTTGCTGAAGGAACGCGGCGTGCTCAACATGAACGGAACGACTTGGTACGACCGTACGAATTATTTCGAGACTTTGCCGGCCGGAGATGAAAACCTCGAGTTTGCCATTCGCATGGAAGCCGACCGGTTGGTCAATAGCTTGATCCGCGGAGAAGACTTGCAATCCGAAATGACAGTCGTTCGCAACGAATTTGAGATGGGCGAAAACTCGCCCATGCGAATCCTGATGCAGCGGCTGATGGCTAATGCCTTCGAGTGGCACAATTACGGAAAATCCACAATCGGAAATCGCTCGGACATTGAGCGGGTGCCGGTCGAGAACCTGCGTGCCTTCTACAACAAATTTTATCAACCCGACAACGTGATGATCGTTGTCGCCGGTGACTTCGACACCGACAAGGCGCTGTCGTATCTGCAAAAATATTTTGGTACGCTGCCAGTCCCCCAGCGTGAATTGCCGAAAACCTACACCGAAGAACCCGTTCAGGATGGCGAGCGCGAGGTGATGTTGCGGCGAACCGGTCAAGTTCAAATGGCCGGAGTCGTGTACCACTTGCCTGCCGCTTCAGATCCCGACTTCGCGGCTTGCGAAGTGCTCTCCACCATCTTGGGCATTGAACCATCGGGACGACTATACAAAGCAATGGTCGAACCAAAAATTGCTTCTTCCGTCTCCACGATGGTGATCGGTGGACACGATCCGGGAGCCCTGCTGTGCTTCGCCGAAGTACCCATGGGTTCCGATCTGCAAAAGGCTAAAGCGACATTGCTCGAACAAATCGAATCGCTGGGCAGCTCAACCGTAACCGATGAAGAAGTAAAGCGTGCCGTTCAGCGGCTGCAAAAACAACGTGAAGAACAGTTTTCCGATTCTGAGAATACGGCGATTGAACTTAGCGAATGGTATGCCTACGGTGATTGGCGGTTGTATTTCTATTTCCGCGATCAACTGGAGAAGGTCACCGCAGCGGACGTTCAGCGGGTCGCGAAACAATACTTGCTGTCCAGCAATCGAACGACGGGCTTGTTCATCCCAACCGACAATCCCGAACGGGCGACACTACCGGCCAAGGCCGATATCGCGGCCGTTTTGAAAGACTACAAAGGCCGTGCAAAAATCGCGGCAGGTGAAGCGTTCAATCCGAACCCCGAGAACATCAAGAAACTAACGACTCGCGGTGAACTTAAGTCGGGAATCAAGTACGCTTTCCTACCGAAAAAGACTCGTGGCGAACGGGTTGTTCTCAACGGGCAAATTCACTTCGGCTCCCTCGAGGGGCTGAAGGGCAAACGGACTGCGGCGGAGTACTTGGGGTCGCTGATGAACCGCGGAACCAAGTCGCTATCGTTTGAAAAACTTCGTGACGAACTCGACAAAACCAAGACGACATTGGCCGTCACCAGTACGTCCGGAAAACTCACTTTCAATCTGCAAACAAAACGAGAAAATTTGCCGGCAGCTCTCGAGTTGTTGCGTCAAGTTCTTCGCGAACCGTCACTTGATCAAAAAGAACTGGAGATTGTGGCCACCGAGCGCGTCACGCAAATGGAAGAAATGTTGGCCGACCCACAAGGTCAAGCGATCAATGCCATTTCTCGGGCCTTCAATCAATACACTGCCGACGATCCTCGCTATTCAGCCACGCTGGAAGAAGAAATCGCGGCATTGAAGGCTCTCAAGGTCGAAGAGATCCGTACGCTGTACACACAGTTTCTCAATGGAACCAAGGGTGAGTTGGCGATTACGGGTGACTTCGATCCCGCGGTCGTCCAACCTGCTCTCGAATCGATTTTCACCAATTGGACTACCAAAGAAAAAATCGAACGCATCGCCGAACCCGCACCAACCGGTATCAAGGGCCAACGGGTGACGATTAACACTCCGGACAAAGCGAACGCGGTTTTCGTTGCCTGCCAAATGATGCCAGTCCGCGATGATCATCCCGATTACGAAGCATTGGTGATCGGCAATTACATTTTGGGCGGTGGACCGCTCTCCTCCCGATTAGCCGACCGAGTGCGAAAGAAGGAAGGTCTATCCTACGGGGTTGGTTCAATGGTTCGCGCCGATTCTCATGATGAACGAACCATGTTGATGATGTTTGCAATCTCCAATCCGCAGAACTCGGAAAAGGTTGTGCAGACGGTGGACGAAGAAGTCAAACGATTGCTGGATAGTGGCGTTGCAGCCGAAGAACTCGACAAGGCCAAGGCCAGTTACTTGGAAACCCGGAAGGGCCAGCGAGCCAACGACGCGCAACTCGCCCAACTGCTGGTCGAAAATCTCGATACGGGCCGCGACATGGACTTCCAAGCGAACAGCGATTCCAAAATCCAATTGCTCGATAAAGCTCGAGTGGACAAGGCCTTGAAGTCCCTGATCGATCCGAACTCTATTGTTATCGTAACGGCTGGAGACTTCGAGAAAGCGAAAAAGGCCAAAGATGAAGCAGCCAAGGACGCCAAAGAAAAGGCTTCTGAACAAAGCCCGAAAAAGTAACGCCTGGCGACTTGTCCATTCCCAGTCACAATCGACCCAGCGCCTAAAAACCGCTGGGTTTTTTTATGGCATGACCAATCGTTAAGTGTAAATGAACGGCGAAAAGTGCCAACAAATCAATGTAATCAACCGTTTTGCCGTTCAGGTGTCCCAGTTTGCAATTACGATAAAGGGAATTTTCCCCCAATAGCGACGTTCCTGTGGTTGGCGAAATTCCCATAAAAGATTATTTTCTAGGACTTTCCCAAATCTCGGGATGTGCTCTTCAGCGTATGTTTGAAACTTTTTGGAGTCCAAGATGCAAAATCGTCAAGCAAAATCTCGTCGTCAATACTCTTCAAAATCCGCCGACAACTCGCAACGCAATCGCCTTCGTTTCAACAACTCCAAATTCAATTATGAAGTCTTGGAAGATCGCGCGATGCTGGCTGCTTATGTGCCCGGTGAATTGCTGATTCAATTTGATAAATCTGCTGATGCTACACTTCGAGCAAACGCGCGAGCAATCGTTTCGGGCAATCTCTTGGAGCAAATCCAAACTCGTGCGATGTCCGATTCTGGTCGTGGCATTCTGGAACGCGTCAGCCTTGGTCGCGGAATCAGCCTTGAACTTGCGATGGACCAATTGAACTCCATGAGTGGCGTTCGCTACGCCGAACCGAATTGGCTTTACTCGACAACCGCCGTCAGCAATGACACCAATTATCTCAACGGACAATTGTGGGGTATGTACAGCGACGATTCACCCGCCGTTGTTGGCCCAGCGGGCACAACCAATCAGTATGGTTCGCAGGCTGAAGAAGCTTGGAACGCAGGACATATTGGTTCCAACGATGTTTACATTGGCGTGATCGACGAAGGTATTCAATTCACGCATCCTGATTTGGCCGACAACGTCTGGAGCAATCCATTTGATCCGATTGATGGTGTCGACAACGACGGCAATGGAAGAATTGACGATTCGCAGGGCTGGGACTTCTTCAGCAACGACCGCACGGTTTATGACGGAACCGGCGATGACCACGGCACCCATGTCGCCGGAACAATCGGAGCGAAAGGTGGTAATGGGATCGGCGTGGCCGGTGTGAACTGGAACGTGAAGATGATCTCGACCAAGTTCCTCGGTCCCACTGGAGGTTCGACGACTGGTGCGATTCAGGCACTCGATTACTTGACCGATCTTAAGACTCGCCATGGTCTGAACATCATCGCGACGAATAACTCTTGGGGTGGTGGAGGATTCTCCCAAGGCCTGCTCGATGCGATCACCAGGGCTGCAAATCAGGGAATCCTGTTTGTTGCCGCAGCTGGTAATTCGACATCCAACAACGATGTCACCGGATCCTATCCCTCGAATTACAACACCACTGCCGGAGCGGGCTATGACGCCGTAATCGCAGTGGCTTCGATTACCAGCACCGGAGCAATTTCCTCGTTCTCCAGTTACGGGGCAACCACGGTCGATTTGGGGGCACCCGGATCATCGGTAAATTCTACGTTGCCCACGAACACCTATGGCTCGTATAGCGGCACATCGATGGCCACGCCCCATGTCACGGGAGCAATTGCCCTTTACGCAGCCTCGAACCCTGGCTCAACCGCCAGCCAACTGCGAACGGCACTCCTGTCCAATACGACTGCAACTTCTTCGTTGAGTGGTAAAACGGTAACCGGTGGTCGTTTGGATATTTCCAAGATGTTCACCACAGGACCGGCTCTGCCAAGTCTATCGATTAACGATGTGACCTTGGCGGAAGGCAACTCTGGTCCCTCAACCGCGATCTTCACGGTGACCTTGTCAGCAGCCTCGACAAGTACCGTGACGGTGAATTTCGCCACAGCGGATGGAACGGCAACGAATCCCAGCGATTATCAATCGTCCAGTGGAACGTTAACCTTCTTGGCAGGCGAAACCACCAAGACGGTTTCCGTAACGATCCAGGGCGATACAGCCGTTGAGCCAAACGAGACGTTTACGGTTGGATTATCTGCACCGACCAATGCGACGATCGCCGACCCGAGTGGCAGTGGTACGATTAACAATGATGACACCGCCCCTGTGGGCACGCTGTCAATCAACAATATCAGCGGACCCGAAAACGTCACTCCGCTTGTCTTCACAGTTACTCTATCATCGCCGAGCGCTTCCAATGTTACCGTGAACTTCGCCACGGCAAACGGCACGGCAAAGGGTGGTGGTGGGAGTCGAGCCGACTTCCGTAATACCAGTGGGACCTTGACCTTTACTCCTGGCCAAACGACAAAGACCGTTTCGGTTGTCATCGTTAACGACACACGAGTTGAGGGCGACGAAAACTTCATCGTCAACCTTTCCTCGGCGGTTGGGGCAGCGATTTCGGATAGCCAAGGCGTAGGGACGATCACTGACGATGATCAAGGAAATGGTGGATTCCTGTTTGACCCAAATCGACGTGGAAATGACCATTCGTTCGGCGACCTTTTCGCCGACGATGCCGACAACGGCCCAATGAATTTCGATGGTAAACAAGAATCTCCTGCGAACGATTCGGCAATCTCCGCACCGATGGCCGTTAATTCGGTTCCATCATCGAAAGTCGATTTCAGAGATTCGGACGACGAATCAATAGCAAAAATCGTTCTGGATGAGTTGGTATTGGCGATCGACCAAGATTGGGATGTCATCTAAACTATTTCCGTGAAGTTTTAAGCTTTACGTGAAAAAAAGTACAACCGCCGTTGACATCGTATGTCAGCGGCGTTTTTTTTCTATTACAAGTCCATCGACGTTGCGTTGAAATCATGGCCAACCAGCGAAACGCAGCAATTATTGGCCCGACGCCGGAGACACTCTATTGGTGCCTCGGACAACCTTGTCGTTTGCGCACACTCGCCCCGCAACAAGTCGCCGAGAATTGCTTCAGGGCCTTGCGCTCCCTGCGTGAACTCTCGTCTGCGATTTTGGAAGATCGAGTGATCGACAGTTTTGCATTAGACCGGAGTGCTTTTGCCCCCGACAGCCAAGATTCCGAAGTGTGGGGATTCCCGGTTGCTGAAGTTGTTCAGGCTTATGGCGGCCAAACTCAAGTCGATCGTTGCTGCCAAGGCTGCCCTGCAAATCAGGCCGGTGGCGGACAAGGTTGGGCAGGATGTTTCGGACTACTGCCACTCTGGGAACACAAGCAGTTCTCGTGGCGCGATTCGGTACTCCAAATCGTTGACCAAGTGCTAACGGAACGGAGCATCGCCGATCACTTTTACGGTTGTTTTGCTCCAACCCGTCCTGCTTGGTATGGAATGTGGATGAACGAACGCCTTTCGCCCGAACAATGCGCAGTTGCTCGCGACATGATTCGCGAGATCCTTGCCCGGCTGGAAATTTACGATCGTCCTAAACCTACCGTCGGTGGAGTTGAGTTCGATGCGCAAAATGGTCTGGTCGAATTGCTGAATGGCCTGACGGCAGCCGCGAATCATTCTCTCAATTTTCATGTGGGCTACGCCGTCGCGGGCAATTCGGACGGAACGGTCTGGAAATTGCCGGCCCATTGCGGGCGCTGTCATTTTCCAACGAATTCAGACCAATGTCCTTGTTGTGGGGCAAGCGGAACAAAAATTGAAGCCAGAAAACGGCGAGTCCTTGGGCGACGGCCCTACTTACGCCTCTCGCAGATCGTTGGGACAAACCAAGCTGCACTGTTGGCCGAAAATGCGAAACGCTGCCGCTAGGTTTATCAGGAATTTTGTTCGCTTGGCTTCAATCCTTGTCAAATTTGGATTACGATTTCCGAAGTTTCTATTTCTGAACGAACATCCAACCACAAGAAATCGGCAATGGACAATCAAACACCCTTTCAGATCAAGGCAAAATTGTTCCTGATGATGGTTCTCCAATTCTTCATTTGGGGTGCCTGGTTGCCGTTGATTTTCGGCTATTTGCCGAGCCTGAAATTTACGGCGTTTCAGCAGGCTGCAATCTTGAATGCGTTTCCTATCGCGGCGATTGTTGGGATGTTTTTTAGCAATCAATTCGCCGACCGCAACTTCTCGGCGGAACGGTTTTTAGCGTTCAGCCATTTCGTTGGCGGACTTGCGATTATGGCTTGCGGATTTACCAAAGATTTCTGGCTGTTTTTTACGTTCATGTCCATTCACTGCCTGCTGTATGTGCCGACCATTTCGATTACCAATTCGATTGCGTTTGCGAACATCAAAGATCCGCAGAGTGAGTTCGGAATTGTGCGGATGGGAGGAACCATCGGATGGATTCTGGCGGCCTGGCCATTCACGTTTATTCTGGTTGACTGGACGAAGGTGAAGGCGGCGAATCCCACCGGAATTGTGGAGTGGATCGGTGCGGCCCTGGGCAATGGACTTACGGGCGAACCTTTAAAAGAAGCGACGATGTGGACGTTTGTAGTCGCGGGTCTGGCGTCGATCCTGCTGGCCGTGTTCAGCCTGACTTTGCCCCATACTCCGGCGAAGAAAACGAGCAGCGATTCCAGTTCGCTGGCCTGGGTCGACGCGTTCAAACTTTTGGCTCATCCGTTTGTTTTCGTTTTGTGGATCGTCGCGTTTGCCGATTCATTCGTCCATAACTGTTACTTCAATTGGACCGGATCTTTTCTAGGTGCGGAACCAGCCAAAGGCGGCGTCGGAATTCCTGGAAACTGGATTATGCCAGTCATGAGTATTGGTCAGATCGCAGAGATTTCCACGATGTTCATTTTGGGAATCACGCTTAAGAATTTGGGGTGGCGAACCACGTTGATCATTGGTGTGCTGGGGCATGCCGTGCGGTTTGCGGTTTATGCCTTTTTCCCACAAAACCAATCCCTGATTATTCTGATTCAGATTTTGCACGGCATTTGCTACGCATTTTTCTTTGCGACCGTTTACATTTTTGTTGATGCTTATTTCCCCAAAGACTCGCGGACGAGCGCTCAAGGCTTGTTCAACGTGATGATATTGGGGGTTGGAGCGTTGGTCGCCAATACGTTCTGCCCATGGCTATTTGAAAATGTTTTTTCCACCAAAGATGCTGCTGGTCAAATTGTTTCGACCGATTATCGGCAGATGTTTCTGTTTCCAGCCGCGATTGCGACGGGGGCTGCCCTAGTGTTGTTGCTTTTCTTTCATCCCCCTAAAGCCCCGGACAATTCAGACGGGCCCATCGCGACAGGCCATTAATTCGATTCAGTGGCGGAAACAAAAAAACCTGGCCGAAGTTCGGCCAGGTCATTTGACTCCCTGCGGAGTCCGGTCCGGTGAAGGACGTTTCAGGATATACAAAGTGCGAATGCGTAATTCTCTTAACGGCATTCTCACGGATTGAATTTAGTCGATTGCCAATTTAGCGACCGCGGGCACCCGGCAGCGGAGCTTCAGTGTTTGGAACGATTGATCCACCGATCCCTGCACCACTTGTACCTGGGTAAGGATAAGAGTCAGTGGCTGGCGGATTCGCGGTTGAGGGTGCCACACCGCTGCCGAATTCTGGGCCGCCGATCATCGCGCCGTCGACTGGAGCGACTCCACTGCAAACTCCATCATTGCAGGTTCCGACAGTGTGTTGTTTTCGATTAAATAATCCGAATGGCGGATTACAGGAGCTGCAGGCTCCACCTTTGAAGAACTGACGAAATGGGCCGCTTGAGCAACCACCGGAAACGAACAGCAACGCGAGCAACAGCAAGACTGCAAATTGCTTTTTCATGGCCAACACTCCTTAGGCGGTACGAACGGAAAATCCGTACCCAACCAATCTGAGACTCCTGAACTCCTCGCAAAAACTCGCTTGAGATTTCGAGGACAGACAAACGTACACGCTGAATGACCAATGGCAAGCAAAAATGAAAAAAAATTAATCGACGTGTCGAGCGAAAAATCGGCACAAAACAACTGATCAAAATTGCTTGCTGCCAACTGTTTTCCGGTCTGAACGCTTTTTTTGCGAAGAAATAAACAAGTCTCTTTCAGAAACATCTTCGTTCATGACGAAAACTGAGTGTCGCACGAAAGTCGACTAACCCAATGAGCTGAAAAGAGCTAGAATTGGGGTGTACCAAGTTCGCTTGTTACATCTCCGGCGCATACGGCTGAGGGACCATTTTTGAGGGTAGGCTTGGATCACAAACGGCTTGTGCTTAGCACGCTCGATCCCGCCTTTCTCCCAGCAGCTCCCATTTGCTGCGAATCCGCTGGAGTTTTTTACCGCGTTGCCTTTCGGGGCAACGCGGTTTTTTTGTGCGCTGAGGTTTTCCCCGTTGGCTGACTGGCGCGGATTTGTGATACTAAGCGCGGTGCTGCAAGAAAGAGACCGCCCTTCCCCGCCTTGAATGGGGCGCTTTTTCTTTGGTGCTTTCCCACTCATCAATTCCCGTCGCCATTCTTCACGGCGTTTAACACCCAATTCCAAAATGAAACGAAATCAACGTTCTGAAAACTCACCCCGCGAATATTCTTCGAGATCTCCGATCTTCTACGGGAAGAATCAAAAGATCTTGCTCTTCGTGGGTCTGCTCCTTTTGGTCATTTATCATTTCGGCCGGCCGACCTTCGAGAAAATGCTGGGGATTGAACTTCCGCAGTTGATCGCGGACAGAACGGAAAACCGCAACGCGGATGTGGATCGAGAATCAAACGGGACAAAGCCCTCGACCAAGGGTGAAATCGCCGACCCTAAGACGACTTCGCCAGCCAAGAATAAAGAATCTTCGTCAGCCAGCTCGAAATTCAATTTAGAAAAAGCCGGGGGCGATAATCTGAAATCGCCGGAAGGCCTGATTTACGGAATGGGTCCAAATCGTGAACATCGGGTCGATCACGTTCTACGGCATGCAGTCGACGATCCCAGGCGCCCAGTTCACAGCGTATTTACCGGTGACCGAGACGAAGTTCTCGCAATGATTGACGAAGCGTACCGGTTGATGAAACAGAAGAGTCCCCAGGCACGATCACAAAAAAGTTCTGATGGTGATAACCGTACTGAAAATGTGATCGATCTGAAACGCCCGATAGGATACAAAGGTGGAAAAAATGGGGCGCGCGATGGATATCCAAAGCTATTCAAAATCAAATTGATTTTGGAAGACTCGAATCGAGTGATTACGGCATTTCCGTTTTAGCGCAGCCCGCTAATTATCACGCACTTTTGGGGTAAGCGCCGCGGTAGGTAACCAGCCGATTCAATTCCGTATCCCACAGACTCAGCCGCAAGCACACCCAAACATCTCGCAGACGAAGCGTCGTCACATGCGGTGTCTGCAATTGCGGAATTGCTTTCATCGCCTCCGGCAGCCGATAGAACGGAATGTGGGAATTTACATGGTGGATGTGGTGATACCCGATATTTCCGGTAAACCAATTCATGATCGGATTCAGCTGCATAAAGCTGGATGATTCCACCGAAGCTCGCACATACGTCCATTCTCCCGCGTTGACTACCCGCATCCCTTCGAAATTGTGCTGGGCAAAAAACAAATACGCGCCACAACATGAGGCGATCGAAAATGGCAAAACGAACGAAAAGAACATGACATCCCACCCGCCGAAGATCCACAACAGCACGATGACACTGGCGTGGGCGATCAACGCGGCAGCTCCGTCCCAGTATTTTTTGGGCTCCCGGAACAGGGGAAAAAGACAAATGCTAAACAGGAAGACGGTCAAATAGGCCGCCAAGATCGTCAAGGGATGGCGACTGATGCGGTACATGAAGCGCTTGGACCATGACGCCTGCCGCCACATTTCCGTTGTCATCAACGGCACGGCTCCAATGTCGGAGGTTAGTAAGCTGAATTTTCCTTCGGCAACCGGAATCGGTTTGCCAACGTTGGCATGGTGAAAGTTATGGCTATGTCGCCAGGATTTCGGCGGAGTGACGACGATCAAACCATACAGATAAAAGCCGAACTTCATGAACCGAGATTTTCGCAGGATCGCTCCGTGCAAAAAGTCGTGGTAAAGAATAAAAGCGCGGACAAACAACAACCCGCCAACAACTGAAAACGCCGTCCGCAATGGCCAAAAGGAAACCCAACTGGCGGCCACCAACGTCCCGACGAGCAAAACCCAGGTCGAGGCAACCGTCCACCAACTCCGCAGCGGAGACTCGGTTGCAAACGGGCGGGTCAATTCAAACAGCTCCCGCTCGGCTCGCTGTTTCTCTTTCTTCTCGTCATTCATCAATTCGAGTTCCTGTCATACTCTGGTTTGGAGTTGGTACTTCAACGAAAAATCGTTTCGACTTAAAAGTTCATTCGGAACCCAAATCCACTTCGCGCCGCGAAAGCCATTGCGGCCAATCAATTGCGCTTAATTCTACGCAATTCACGGATTAATGGGAAATAGGGAACCAAAATGACGCCAGCGGGCGCGCATGCCCTAAATAGCGATACTGACGAGAATTTGATCCAAAGTGAGGCGACAATGAACAGGTACGGCAAAATATCGCCTGCAGCAATTTAATGAAAAACTGTCCTTTCGGAGCGTCAACACCCGGCTGCCTGTTCAACACAGCGGGCAATCGCGTCACAAATCTGTTCCAGGTTTCGCGTGTTGATCCCGGCGATATTGATTCGTCCGCTCTCCACCGCGTAAATCGCGTCTTCCTGCCGTAGTCGAATCACTTGTTCGCGCGACAATCCCGAAAAGCTAAACATTCCTAACTGTTGGTTGATAAAGCTGAAGTCGTGATCTGGAATTCGTTCGCGTAACTTTGCGGCGAAGTTCGTTCGCAGCAGCTTGATCCGCAATCGCATCATCTCAAGCTCTTCGAGCCAATGCGTTCTCAATGTCTCGTCTGCCAGAATAGACTTGGCAATCACACCGCCATGTTGTGGCGGAGTCGAATAAAGCGTTCGAATGATCGACTTCATTTGGCTCAACGTTGCCGCATGGGCCGCGCGATCGGCAACCACGACGGTCAGCCCGCCTACGCGTTCTCCATACAACCCCATGTTCTTGGAGAAACTATTGCAAATCAACGCCTCATGACCACGTCCAACGAATTCGCGAATCGGCCAAGCATCGGCGTTGACGCTTTCGCCAAACCCCTGATAGGCGAAGTCAAATATGGGAATCAACCGCCGTTTTTCAACGAGCGAAAGAACCTCCAACCACTGCTCGCGATTCAAATCGAAGCCGGTTGGATTGTGGCAAACGGTATGCAACAGAATAGCGTCGCCTGCCGCAGCACCGCTCAATGCACTCATCATCGCGTCAAACCCCAAAGCCTTCCGGTCCGGGGTCAGATACGGATACCATTCCACTTTCATCCCCGCAGAAGCAAAAATCTGGGGATGGTTGGCCCAAGTCGGATCGCAAACCCAGATCGTCTTGGTTTGGCAATTGATTCGCAGCAAATCCGCAGCAATCCGCAACGCCGCCGTTCCACCCGGCGTATGAGCCGTCGCGTATCGCCGATCCTCGACGATGCTACTGGAATCGCCCAAGACCAATCGAGCGATCAAATCCCCATAGACGGTTTCACCTTCGATCGGCAAATAATTTTTTGTTTTCTCGTGCGCAAGAATTTTCTCTTCCGCCCGTTTGACGCAATCTAAAACCGGCGTCAAACCGTCTTCGGTCTGGTACGCTCCCACCGTCAAGTTGATCTTGCGAGGGTTTTTGTCATTCCGAAAAGCTTCCGCCAGGCCGAATACAGGGTCAGGTGGGGCGACTGTCAACTTCTCAAACATCTTCTTGTAGCTCTATGGGTTAACCTATCTCTGAGGAACAACTTTCGATACCAATTTGGTTTGGCAAGGTGTTCCCGGTTCACACAAGTTTAAAGTTCTATTTCATTTTTCATAGGTCCGATTCCGCAATCGCACGTTTGCCGTTAAATCTACTGTCCATGGGTTGGGAATTGGAACAATTCTCATTACGATAGAACTCATCCCCTTGCCAGAGAAATTGGCGAATGATTCGCTAACTGCAGGAAATTTCAACGAAATAACGAACGAATGAGCGGTCGAATAGGCGTTTGGACGATTGGTGCATTTGGTGGCGTCGCGGCAACGGTAGCCGTAGGTCTCGCCGCGATCTCTCGCGGATTGGTCGAATCAACCGCGTTGGTTTCTGCTTTGCCAGAATTCAACAAAGTGCCATTGGCAGGACTAGAGGACTTCGTTCTGGGTGGCCACGAGATCCGCGAAACGACACTGGTGGATGCAGCACGTCGCTTGGCCGTCGAAAGCCGAGCTTTCGAATTGCGGCTGGTCGAGCAGGTTTCAGGCGAACTGGATGGCTGGTCAAAAAACGTCCGTCCGGGGTTCTTGTGGAACAGCGGACGAGCGATTGAAGGAATCGCCGACGCGAACTTCGTCCGGCGGCTTGCAACCCCGCGTGAAATCATCGACGCGATGAAGGCCGACATCGCCGAATTTGCACAACAGAACAAACTGTCGCAAGTGATTGTCTTAAACCTGGCTTCGACCGAGCCCGCTTGCGATCCCGCGCTTGAGAGCCTCGATTGGACGGCATTCCAGCGTCGGCTGGTCCAGAAAGAATTCGCGGTTCCGGCCAGCACGCTGTTTGCGATTGCCGCCATTGAATCCGGACACCCTTCTATCAACTTTACGCCCAGCGTCGGGAGCAATCTCGATGCAATTCGCGAACTGGCGAGCCTGAAAGGAGTTTGCCACGTCGGTCGGGATGGCAAAACTGGCGAGACGTTTTTGAAGAGTGTCTTGGCTCCCGCATTCGCGGCCCGCAACCTGAATATCCTCAGTTGGGTCGGTCACAACATTTTCGGCAACATGGATGGGCTGGTCCTGGACGACCCGAACAACAAGTCCACCAAAGTCAAAAGCAAAGACAGTCTGCTTGGAAATATTCTGGGATATTCACCGCAAACGCACACCAGCATCGAGTACATCGCCAGCCTGGGCGATTGGAAGACGGCTTGGGACCACATCCATTTTCGTGGTTTCCTCGGCACGCCGATGATCATGCAATTCATCTGGCAGGGTTGCGATTCGATTCTCGCCGCCCCCTTGGTGATCGACTTGGTCCGGTTTATCGAGGTTGCGGCGAAACGGGGCGAAGTTGGGGAGATTGCCTGGCTGGCAAGCTTCTTCAAATCCCCGCAAGGTACTGCGGAGTCCGAATTCGCTCGCCAATACGCCTTACTGGAAGCGTGGGCCCAACAATTCGATTCGGCTTAGACAAGAGACTTGTTCCGAAAGAAGGCTGGCCCTGTACGCCTGTCCCAAGGGCCGAAACGCTCGTTTAGGATAACCTATAGCCTTGGCAAGCGACCCGCCGCCCGACAAGTTATACTGAGTTGAACTGATGGGGTTGAGGCACTCCATTCGGCGTCGACCAAAGGAATTGGAATTCGGAACAGGAATGTGCGATGGGAAACAAAAACTTTCAGTGTATTCGGACTCAAAACGTTGACGGCTTGACCGTTGTGCATTTCGTCGATGACAAGGTCATGGACCCGTCGCGAATCGAGCTGCTTGGGAAGGAATTGGCGAAACTGACTGAGGAAGAATCGTCGCCGCGCTTGATTGTGAACTTCAGCGACGTAAAATTCTTTTCCAGTGCCGCGATCAACAAATTGATTGTGCTAGAGAAGAAAGTTCGAGCGAAGGGAGGGCAAACGCGTTTGACAAATTTGCGACCCGAGGTACGCGACCTTTTCGGATTCACGCATCTGGATTCCCTGTTTACAATTCACGATTCTCAGGAAGACGCAGTTGTCGAACTTAACGGCAAATAACCCATCCGCCGGTCAAAACAAGATGAATCAGCCCAACCTGCCCATTTGGGAACTCGACCTCTTGATTCCCAGCGACTCGAACCAAGCCTGCCAATTAATTCGCAAGACAGCGAGCTATCTGGAAGAACAAGGCTGGTCGGAAACCGATGTTTTCGCCGTGCATATGGGTCTGGAAGAAGCCATTATGAATTCGATCAAGCACGGCAACAAACGAAACGCCGAAAAACAAGTTCGAATCCACGTCAAGGTATTTACCGATCACATTCTGATGACAGTCTCGGATGAAGGCGAGGGCTTTAATCCGAAAGACTTACCAGATCCATGTTGCCCAGAAAATCTAGATAAGGACTGCGGCCGCGGTATTTCCCTAATGAAAGGTTTTATGGACCGAGTCGAGTACCATCAAGGCGGCCGGACGGTAACGATGAGAAAGAAACGGACATCGACGGACAACAAAGGTCAGGCGAATTAACCGTTGCCAAGAGTTTTTACGCTGTCTGGATTAGTTCGGGGGCGCCGCAGACAGGCGACAATAGTGATGTCGCAGTTGCGTCGCCACATCCAGCTCGTCCGCTCGCTGTTTGGTCACCGCAACAGAATCCCGGCGCTCATTGCGAACTTGGTGGTCGACCAACCAATCTCGGACCGGTTCCAACTGTAGTTGTTCCAAAGTGGATCGTAGGTCATCGAGTTCTACAGCGAGAATTCCAGGCCCGAAAAACGCCCTTGGATCCTGAAGTCGGTCGTGTGCAAAAACAACCGGACCAACGTCAAAATAGGAGTAGTAAACAGTCGACAGCGTATTAACAAAAATCGCTTCGCCCGGGATCGAAAATGCTGGGCCAAGCAGTTCCCGCGCTTGATTCGCCTTGCAAATTCGCGCGCGAACTCGAGTGCGAGTGTTCGGGTGAAATTTGATGAACAACTCCAACTTCAGATCCAAAGCGATCGACTTTAAGCGCGAAACCACTTCATTTTCGAACTGGTCTTCGAAATACTTGCCGGCATTGTCCCAATTGCCTTTCAGCATCACCAATACCGGCTTGGTAGACCGAGGCTTTGATGGCGCGGGTATTCTGGTCGGATTTGAGTCCCGTTTTGGCGAATGAACCAAGAATCGTTGCGCGGCGATTTCGCTATAGCGACGATAATATTCAAACTGGCTTTCGTTGTAGAATTCGCATTCGTCAAAGAAGATGTAGGGTCCATAAACGCCGACTCCGTGCGAAACATTTGCGGTCTTGATCCCGTGAGTGCTAAGCGCTTTGTTCAAAATGCATCCGCTGGTTTCCGACTCGGAATCACTCAATACCGTATGGAAACCCCATTTGTGAATTTCATCGGCATGACACCGATGCGCGCGAATCTCCGTTCGAACTGCCTGCAGATCGCGATTGCGCCAGTTGAGCAGGAGCCTGAAGGGGTCCCTCCATCGATAGGGCAAGCCCATCAAATAAACCGGCTTAGATTTCGCCCAGGAATTCCTCCAGTATTGCATCTGGCGGCGAAAGTTCATTTTGAACGGATAAGTGAAAATCATGGCTTGATTCGAAGCGTCAGAGTGTGAGCGAACGGTCGTCTCGACATATGCTCGAATCATGACCCCCTGGTGCTTTTTTGGCCGAGAAAACCATCGAAAGACGGTATGCCCAAACATTTTCAAAAGAAACCATAGAAAGAATCGTGTCGGTAGGAATTGATCACTCTTTTTGCGTCGGGTTTCAACCAATAAATTTCGCCCCTCAAACTCCGACCGCAAATCTTGGCTAATAACTAGCCGTCTGATTTCCACTTTGTTTTGCTGGAGCAAAAACAACAGCGAGCTGATTTCAAACAAGAACGTCGAGTGCACGACGAGATGGTTAACATAGACTTCATGTTCGTCTTTGCTCAGTTTTTTCGATGACGCAATTCGTTCGCACAAGCTCAGATGCTCGGCCGAGCGGCGAACCAGTGAAGGTGCTTGCCGAGCAATTGTTGCTAACGGTACTCGCGAACCATTGGGCAACTCAACAAAATTTCGTGGGCCAAACACCAAACCGATTTCCAAAAAAGTATGCCTCAACGGCAGTTAAGGCAACTCTTGAAACAGAGCCAAATAACGCTCGCCAAAAACCTTGGGGGAGAATGCGTGCTGTGCGAATTCAGCCGCTTGAATGGCCATCGCTTGCCGGGCGTTACTCGATAATTGGCAATATTTGATCATAACTTCCGCGAGTGCCTGCGGCGAACTTTTTTCGAACAAGAACCCCGACCTTCCAGAAGAAATCAACCTCGGATGGTCAAGCGTATCGCTGGCAAGGACCGGACGTCCGGACGCTAACGCCTCGCAAACGGCGTTCGGTAAACCCTCGACAATCGATGCATGAATCAACGCGTGGAATTTTGGGAGTTCCTGCTCCATAACCGCCGTTTCGGGTTTCCAATGAAAATGCTCTTGCAGGGAGAGTTCAATGATCAAGCGATCCAGTTCGATCTTTTGCGCTGCTTCTGCGCGAGTCAAGTTCGGAAAACGTCGCGCAAACCACGAGACCTCGACCGGCTGGTTCAATCTCTCGCGAACAATTGCCAGCGCACGAATGACACATTCCGGTTGCTTGAATTTTCCAATTTGCCCAACGGCAACAAAATGAAAGCCAGGTTTCGTATCCGGCAGTGGGGACGGTCGAAAGCGTTCCAGGTCAACCCCGTTCCAGATTGTTCGTAACTTGGCATCTAACTTCGGATACTTCTGCGCCAGAAATTCTCGTTGATGGTAGGAATTCACCACGACCCGATCGGCCAACGGATAAAAACGCTCCGCCGCAGCGTGAAAAAGACTCTTATTGGGGTTGTTGGCGCTCGATCGTTCAGAAATCACGACCGGGACTTTGCGTCCCGAACGCCAACGACCCAACAAAGCGTACAGGTTGGGGCCCGTCAAAAAGGAAAGGATACCGTCGAAACTCTCGGAACGAATCTTTTCAGCGATCCTACGGACAAATGCAAGCGAATACCGCGAGCGTCGTTCGACAACTTCAACCGGAATACCGATTTTTGCCAACCCCGCGGCATGAAAGTCATTCCGCCGATAAACCAAAAATTGAACCTGATTTCCCAACTGAACGAACTCCCGCGCCAGCAACACCATTTGCTGCTGCGCGCCGCCCGAGGACAATTGATCAATGACAAACAGAAACGATCGCGAAGGTGGAAGACTCATCGGCTTGCGGCGCGTTGCAACAACGGTTGCACGATAGCCGTCGAAAACTCCCCACCGTTTGTTCCCTGATGAACCAATCGCCAGATCAAGAGTGCATTGACCGCAGTTCGCCGACGATAGACGATGACCGAGGAACGTTGGCGAACGCCAAACGCCGGACAATACCAACCATCGGCCAGCTCGACGACGTCGACACCCTCGAACTGAAGAAGACGTTCTTCACCGTCGCGGCTGACAATCCATTCGCGATCGCCTCCATTCGGGCGGACCGTTACTTCTGGTGCCAAATGCACATACCCGATCGCAGGCAATTCCGTCGCTCCCCGTACCAAATCAGCCACTACAACGTTACCCTGCCGATCGCTGCTGACAGTACGTTGGATTTCACTGATTCCCAAGTGACGATATCCATCGTGACTAACCTGAACCCAGGAAAATTCTCGCTCGTCAGCCGAATGAGTCGAAGTAATACGTCCTCGTCGCCCCATGCGAAATCCACCCCAGACTTCGCAAGAATTCTGCCCGCCAATCGTCAGCACATTATGCCCCAGCGACGATCGACAGTAGTCTCGCATCGAGCTGGCGGCATATGAAAAATTGCCACTATCCACGATCCATCGTTTTCCGTCTATGGAAACTTCAAGAGTTATCAAATCCGCATGGGCATGGGCCGGAAGTTCTGCGGCACCCACCTCGCCGCAATCGACAACGACGAACGTCTCGCATCCAGCTCGGGCAACTCGTGACGTCCAGTACGGACCGACCATTCTCGTGTTAGAAAAATCGGCAGCGGGCGGATTCGTGTTTTTGCCAAAAGCACCTTTTACGTTCGGGCAGATCGCGGCCAACTGGCGAAGGTGCTCAACGCTGGGTGCCTCTTCAAAACCACTGTCCGCTAACAATGGAATCTCACCGTTTGGATGCAAAATGCCGTCAAGAAATTCCAGCATTTCGCTGGCCGACGACGACCATTCTGAGGTCAAATCCGGACGAAACGACTGGACTGCAATCGCTTGTTGCAAAAGATTTCCAACAACCTGGCAGTGATACATCGGCGACCGTTCAAAATGTTCGCCGTGGGGCAAAATCTGAGTTCGTTTTTCAGCCCGCCAGACGCGCTCCGCGGCGCTCAACCACCCCAACGCCTGCGGTGAATCAATCAGTCCCGCAGCAATGGTCAGCGCGGCGACATTCTCGAGCAAGTGATTGCCACCCAGCTCAAATTCCAGATTCTGCGATAGATATTCGCATTGAGCCGACAGACTTTGCAAAAGCCGCTGCTTGAGTTCATCCGTCGGATTCCCCTCAACCACCAGCCAACACCAAACCGGAACTCGCCGCGAAATGCAGTACGAGTGCCACGCGTCGGCAGTGACCTTTGTTGACTCGGGAGGAAAGGCCTCCAACCATCCTGCAAGCGTTTCCCAAATCAAATCCCAAGCCGATTCGCCATTGCGAGCCAAATACCCCAGCAGAAACTCGTGATATTGAAGTTGAAATTGCCATAGGTGCGACACGTCTCGATCCTGTGCGGCCTTCTGCCAATCGACCGGTCGTCCAACGTCGCGGCTTTCATGCAGCAGGCAGACGAAACCGTCGTCCAGTCTCCCATCCGTAGCGGCCGACCGCTGGCCGAATGCCTCGATTTGGATTCGTGCGAGCCGGCGTAGCTCAGGGGAGATCGGCCGAAGAGAAGCCTTTGAATCCGTTTTTGCGGCACCAACTGTTCGATGCGGATTCAGCTTCTGGCCAACGACTCGGACCGCCCGTCGCATCATTTGCGACCATCGGTAGTGACGAGCCAAGGCAACTGCACGTTGCCAAGCCGGAGAGCGGCTCGCGGCCAAGACTTTCTGCAACTCTAGTTCCAAGTCCACTTAGATCCTGCCGTTATTCGCCCAAAATGAAGTTGCCGGGCCGCCGCGATCGGCAGTTTACAGATTTTCTGCCAAGCCGATGGTGTGCTGCGAAACCTCCCAAAGTTCACTCCAGGAAATTGGCCACGCTCCACCCTTTTGAATTGCCGACATGAACTGTTTTAGTTCCTCGGCATGACCCTTGTCTTGGCCATAGGTTGAAAATTTATTCTTGCCACCAAATTCGCGCGTCGATCGAAAATTGTTGCAAACCATCACTTTTCCACCCGCGAAGACTTCGATCCGCTCTTTGGGAAAGTCCTTGCCGCCATTCGCCAGATAATGAATGGTCCCCGTCGATCCGTCAGCGAATTCCAACTGCATCGTCACGCAGTCACCCAGTCTGCCATCACCGCCGTGAATCGGAAACGCCTGAGAACCAGTCTATGGCTGCCCGACCAGAAAGCGAGCGAGGTCGACGAAGTGACATCCCTCGCCAATGATTCGTCCGCCTCCAACCCGTCGATCTTGCGTCCAGTGATCGGCCGGAATCGCTCCGGCATTCACCGTGATATTGACTGCCATGTTGGATGGAGCCGCTCGCAACCACTTTCGCAATGCGAGGATATGTGGCGAGAAGCGGCGATTGAAGCCGACCATCAAACACTTCGTTGGATTTTTTTCTACGGCTTCGCGAACTTCTTCCAGCTCGTCGAATGTCATTGCCAGAGGTTTTTCGACGAAGACATGTTTGCCAGCCGACAAAGCCTGACAAACCATGCGGGCATGCAAGTGGTGAGGCGTGGTGATGAACACGACATCGATTGCCGGGTCATCGAAAACTTGCCGTGCATCGCTCAGCGATTTTTGAAAGCCAAATTTGTTCGCCGCATGGGCAGCTGAAACGCCGGAACTGCTCACGATCGCTGCTCGTGTGATTCCCGCCTTCGGTAACAATGGCAACAAGGTTCGGGTGGTAAAGCCTCCCGCGCCGACAAATGCAATGCTGACGGAGTCTTTGTTCGGCTGAGGAATCGTAAACGTCCCGACAGTCGTTTCCTCATTCGAATACCGCCGAATTGGACTCGTTTCCGCAGTCTCAGGGTCTTCTAGAGTTGCCCCGGTTTGATCGTAATTCAGGACGATTCCCATAGCTTTGGGATCGCCGACGGCCTGATAGCCTTCGAGGGCTCGGTCAAAGTCAAAACGATGCGTGATTAACGAGCTAACATCCAGCAAACCATCAGCCATGAGTTGCAAGATCGCTTCAAAGTTCCGTCGTTCCGTCCAGCGCACGAAGCCAATCGGATAATCGAGCCCTAACTTCTCATAGTTGTCGTCGTAGCGACCTGGTCCGTATGAACAAGAAACCTGAAATGAGATTTCCTTCTCGTAGAAATCAGCGCGTCGCAAGTTCAACCCGATCACGCCGACAAGCACAATTCGTCCGCGTTGGCGGCACATGGTCGCGGCTTGATGGATCAACTCGTCGCTTTTGGTGGAGGCTGTAACGAGCACGGCGTCGACACCGATCCCTTCCGACCATTGTTCGGCAACTGCGATGGGATCCTGGCCGGCCGATAGATCAACGGTTGCCGCGCCGTATTGTCTGGCCAGCGCAAGCTTTTTCGGGTCGAAGTCAATCCCAAGAACTTGGCAGCCATTGGCTCGCAAGATCTGCACAGCCATCAGACCGATCAACCCCAATCCGCTGACGACCACGCGTTCACCGATCGTCGGTTGAATCAAACGAATTCCTTGCAGACCGATCGCCCCAACGATTGCGAAAGCCGCCGCGTCATCCGAAACGTTGTCAGGAATTTTCGCGGTCAGGTTTTCTGGAACGGCAACCCATTCTGCGTGCGGTCCATTGGAGACAACACGATCGCTCACGTGGTATCCGCTGTGTTCGCCGACTTCGCGAACCACGCCGACGTTGCAATAGCCCAATGCAATGGGCGTATCGAGTTTGGCTTTGACCGAATCAAGCGTGGCCCACAGTCCATCGGTTTTAATCTTTTGCAAAACCTGTTTGACTTTGTCAGGTTGCGAACGGGCCTTGGCAAGCCAGCCGCTTTTGCCGAACTCAATCAGCATTTTTTCAGTGCCCAACGAAACCAGCGAGCGAGTGGTTTCCACCAGAACCGCACCAC
>JBEBGH010000314.1:0-6521 GCA_040081565.1 Pirellulaceae bacterium | reverse complement strand
AAATCGCTGGACGATCTTGGCGATCTCAGCTGTAGCTCGGAGGGCATCCGTGATCACGCTGCGCCACGGTTCCTCCTGTGATCTGTTCCATGCCTCAGCCGCCAATTCACGAACGAGTTCGTCCGCGAAGACTGATGGATCGTTCCCAATCCGGTCGAAGTAGGCTCGGAAATCGGTCGTCGATGCCAAAAAATTTCGCAGTCCAAACGCGTCGGCCAAGCGCGCCTGGATGACTAATGCGGCCTGCTCGAAAACGACATGCCGAGGGTCCTCGTAGTCCAATCCCCAGTCTTCTTTGGAAAAGCCGTCGGGGCCAACAACTATGGCATGACAAGACTCATGCAGAACCATCTGCGCCAGCGAATCGTCGGGGTCCAAAGTGTCCGGCGTACCAATCCGCAAGGTTCCATGTCCATCCCAGGCGGCATACACCTCGGGACACCGGACCACGGTCATCCCCAATTTCTTGGCGGCATCGGTCCAAATCAAATCGATTGGGTCGGTGTAGATTGAACGCACGACTCGGGTCGATGGTTGTTTATTGTCCGACGCAGACTCAGAACGGATTTCTGATCCACAGGAAAAAATCTGGTTTTCTGTAGACAACACCCGGCTCCTCTCAACTACTAGCGCTGCGGTAGCTATTGAGTGCAAGCTTAAAAATTGCTCGACTCAGGAAAAGACTGGTGACTGCGACGACCAAAGCCAGCGCGGCGTACAACCACTCCCACAACTCCCATGTACCTCCCAACGGATTCGCGAGCACACGCGCCGGAACATTGGAGACAACCAGGATCGGCACAATGAACGTAAACGTGCCCCACAACGCCCAGCCAATGCCGCCCCGCTGATAAATTTCCATCGGGTAACGGTAGAAGTTGGTGATGTAAAACCAGAAGTCATAGAGATTTTGATTGCGGCCCAGCCAAATACTGGTCGAAGCCAACGAAATCATGACACTGTACATGACGGTCACGCCGCAGCCAATGAAAAACAGATACGCAGGAATCGTCCACCAAACGAGTCCCAAGTCCTTCCCAGGTTCACGCATCAAAGCAACCAGCGAGACAATCACCAGCGCAACGCCTAACAATACGTTGGGGATCTGCGACCAATTCATTCGCGGAAACGAAATCAGGAATTGTGTGTCGATCGGTTTGAGTAAGGCAAAATCCAACCCGCCCAACCGAATCATGTCGCTAAATTCGTCGAAATTGCCCATGAACATCAACTGGATCAGGCCATTGATAATCCATACGGTTCCCAAAAACACAAAAAACTCATTTTCCTGCCATCCGCTTTCCGGGCCGATCGAGGTCGTAAATCGGTAGATAATCTTGAACAAAACCAAATTCATCATTGCCCACGACACCGACGTCAACGCTTGCAAAATGAAATCTGTGCGAAATGACATGTCGCGGATCAGCGAATTTCGACAAAACGTCAAAAACACTCGCAGATAGGACCGCCAGCTAGTCAGGCGACTGTGGATCACGGGGTTGGTGGGGTTACTGTTTGACATTGATCGCTCTTTTTTCATCCACCAAAGCCACTGTATCGTTTAACGCCGCGGGCCCAAAGGAAACGGGACAGGACGATGAAAAAGATCACCCAAGCCAACTCAACACCGAGGCCCTGATACATTTCGGCTCGATCCATCTTGCCCAGAAAAACTGCGGCGGGGAAATAAGCCAGAAACTTGAGCGGCAAGACATCGACGGCCCATTGGCTCCAATCCGGCAACAACTCCAGCGGGAACATATGTCCCGACAACAAAAAATTGAGCAGCATGTAGATGAAGCCCAGCGAGGTAACCTCCAACAACCAAAACGAAACCAAGCCGAGGCAGGCCTCCAGATAAAATCCCAGCAGGAAACTCAGCACTAACGAAATGACAAAGACGGTTAACACCTCAGCGTTCGGCCATCCCTCAAGAAAAAATCCCCGGCACAAAAAAAACACCAAAGCAAACGGCAGCGTGGCGATCATGTAATACACGAGCTTGTGCGCAATTCGCTGCATCAGCAAACTCCCCACGAGGTCCACCGGTTGGATCAAAAACTTTTTCACCTCGCCGCCGCGAACCCTTTTGGCAATCCCCGAGGTCAACCCGGGCATGCTGGAAAAGGCCCGGCCGATGGTCGCCAGGAGGTAGTAGGCAACCATATCACCGTAACGATATCCAGCGATCTCTCCGCGACTTGCGTCTTGGTTGGAATCGGGCAAAGACTCGAAAATCGCCCACCACAAAAAGATCTGGGTCAACGTCGGAAGAAACCGCATCAGCGTCCCGAGCATGAAATCGCCGCGATACACCAATCGCTCGTTCAGCGAGATTTTGAAGAACGTCCACCACTTTAATGTGCGTTCCCACAGCGTTATTGGATACATCGCTCGCCTTTCTATCGCGCCGCCGCCACAAGTCGCTGCTCGTTCGACCTAGCGGCTTCGGAAAACATCGAAGCGATCACTTCCTCCAGCGGTGGGTCTTCTACCACCACGTCGGCAACTTGATGCTGGCTCAGCATTTCGCCGAGCACCTTGGCCACCTCGTCGCGAGGGACGCGAAATTTGATTTTAGGCGGCTCGATTTCGACCAAGCCAGAAATGCTTCGCAACCGATCAAAATCGGTTTGTTCGTTGAGTTGCAATGTAACGATCTTGTCGCCACTGAACGTGTCAACAATGCCCGCAAGGGATCCGTCGTAATGGATCATTCCACTGGCGATAACGACGACGCGTTTGCAAAGGGCAACAACGTCCTTCATGTAGTGACTTGTCAGCAGGATCGTAATCTTGCGTTCGTTCTGATAGTGCTTGAGGAATTGCTGAATCTTGTGTTGCGCGACGACATCAAGACCAATGGTCGGTTCGTCGAGGAACAACACTTCGGGCGAATGTAACATGGCAGCAATGAGCTCCATCTTCATGCGCTCGCCGAGCGAGAGTTCGCGAACAGGTTGGCCCAGCAAACGCCGCACATCCAGCAGATCGGTCAGTTCGTCTCGCGTTCGATTAAAGTCCGCGTCCGGAATGTTGTAGATGTGCTGATGCAACCGAAACGAATCCACCGCCGGCAAATCCCACCAGAGTTGATTCTTTTGTCCCATCACGAGTGCGAACCGGCGACGATAGGCGTCCTCGCGCTTCCACGGCACATAACCCATGACCGTCGCGGTTCCCGACGTCGGATTAATGACGCCCGAGAGGAGTTTGAGAGTCGTAGTTTTTCCGGCACCGTTAGGACCAAGGAAGGCCACAAATTCGCCTTGGTCTACCTGAAGGTTCACTCCACGAACGGCTTCGACCTCGCGATACTCGCGTTTGAATAGACCGCGGACGCTGGCGAAAATTCCTTCTTTTTTTTGATAGACGCGATACGACTTCTTCAGATTTTCGATTTCAATGATTGCCATGTCGTCGATTATAGACGTTTGGTTGATGGTCATACAGGGACAGCGATTCGCACTGAATCAGTCGCTTGTGCCATGCGACATAGTTGCGGCGAACCGATGACGACTGCGAACGTTACCGCACAAACTCACGTTTCGGCAACCGTCCTCAAGCGATACAATCGACACTCAGTCAGTGGTCGAAAATTTTGCTCAAAACACTTGGCAATCCATGCTGCCGTATCGAATTGGAATTGGACATGACACTCATCGATTGGAACCGGGCGGACCGCTGCGCTTGGGAGGTATCGACGTGCCTTTCGACCGCCAGGCAGTAGGCCATAGCGACGCGGATGTCTTGTTGCACGCCATTACCGATGCTCTGCTGGGCGCAGTGGCACTCGGAGACATCGGCGAAATGTTCCCCGACACCGCCGCCGAAAACCGCGGTCGTGATTCGGGTCAAATGTTGGAACTGGCTTTTCAAAAGGTCTGGGAATTGGGATACCGGGTCAATAACCTGGACTGCATTGTGTTTGCCGAGCGGCCAAAGTTAAAAGAATACAAATCGCAAATCGCCGCCCGCATCGCTGGACTTTTGCGAATCGAAACATCCCAAGTCAGCGTGAAAGCCAAAACTGGAGAAGGCGTTGACGCAATCGGTACGCTGCAAGCCATCGCCGCACAATGTGTCGTTTTGCTCGTTCATCGGGAAAATGGAATATGAACGAACTGAAGTCTGACGCAACGATTATTCTCGGCATCGATCCGGGCTTGATCACGACTGGTTATGGAATCCTGAAGCAGAGTGGTGGAAAACTGGAGCTGCTGGAGGCTGGCGTGATTCGCTCGAATGCGAAAGATGAACTGGAACAGCGACTGCAGAGTTTGTTTGTGGGCGCTGTGGAAATCGTCGAGAGCTTTCGTCCGGACGTCATGGCCATCGAGGAACTGTATTCCCATTACGAACGTCCTTCGACTGCGATCTTGATGGGACATGCGCGGGGTGTTTTGTGCTTGGCCGCCGCCCAACACAACGTTCCGATTCGCCATTACCGCGCGACGCAAATCAAAAGCGTGATGACCGGAAACGGACGGGCTCCCAAATCACAAGTACAGTTGGCCGTGATGAACCACCTTCACCTGGCCAGCGTACCCGATCCGCCAGACGTCGCCGACGCGTTGGCGATTGGCATTTGTCATTACTTTCAATCTCGAAACGAAATTTTGCGACGATGATCAGCAAACTAAGCGGAAAACTATTGTTGTTGACGGACGAAACGGCGACGCTCGGCGTGGAACCGTTCGAGTATCAAGTTCTGATTCCAGACTTTACGCGCCGGCACTTGCAGCCGATGGTCGGCGAAATGATCTCACTGCACACCGTGCATTACTTCGAAGGCAACCCGCAAAAGGGAGGACGGATGGTCCCGCGACTGGTTGGCTTCCTCAGCGAGATTGAACGTGAATTCTTCGATCAGTTTTGTTCGGTCGATGGCGTGGGAGTCAAAAAAGCTCTTCGCGCGATGGTGCGTCCGGTGCAGGATATTGCCAAGGCGATCGAACAACAGGACTTCAAAAGCGTCTCCACTTTGCCCGGAATCGGCGCGGCGATGTCGGAACGAATTGTGGCCAAATTGCGACGCAAGATGGGCAAATTCGCTCTGCTGGTCGCACGCGACGAGTCAAGTCTGACCGATCCAGTACAGCATTCGGTCGTCGATGACACGTACTTGATTCTCTGTTCGCTTGGGCACTCGGACTCGGATGCTCGCCAATTGCTCGACTCGGCACTGGCCACAAAGAAAAAATTCAAAGATGTCGACGAACTGTTGCAGGCGGTTTACGATAATTCCAGCAAAGCCTGATCTAAAGCTGCTCCAAAACTGAAAGTGACCGTCATGAAATCAACAATCGGAATAACGCGTCGACGACTTTTGCAAGCGAGCAGCCTGACCCTTGGTGCGTTTGCATTTTCTGGAGCAAAAGTTTTCGCGGGTTGTCCGACTCTTTCACCACGCGAGTTTCAAGAAACCTTGTTGAAGACACCCGCGCAAACGCCAGGCCCGTTCTACCCTGACAAGCTGCCGCTGGACACGGATAACGACCTGATCATCATCAACGAAAACTTGACGGCTGCCGTTGGCGAAGTCACGCATCTGACAGGCAAAATTGTTGATGCCAACGGCAAGCCCGTGCGAAATGCGATCGTGGAAATTTGGCAAGTCGACAGCCAAGGGGTTTATCTGCACCCTGGCTCCAACAACCACGCGAATCGTGACAAGAATTTCCAAGGCTTCGGGCGATTCACGACGACACCGAACGGTGAATATTATTTTCGAACGGTGAAACCTGTCCCCTACCCCGGTCGCACTCCTCACATTCACTTCACGATCAAAAAAGACCGGAAAGAACTGCTGACCACCCAGTGCTTTATCAAGGGTCATCCGCAAAATGAAAAGGATGGCGTGCTGCGTTCCATCGAGGACGTGAAAGCCCGCGAATCGGTCATCATTGATTTCGCTGCAATCCCCGAATCGAAGATCGGTGAGTTGGCCGCCACTTTTAATATCGTGGTCGGACTAACGCCCAAAGGCTAATGCGGCGTCCGGCTTAAGCAGCAACATCGCTTTGTGGTTCCGAGCGTTTCGGTGCGAACTCGGTAATGTAATAGTAGGCGATAAACATCAGCCCGAATGAAAAAGGGATGACGCTAAAGTACCGCAGATAATCAAGGTTCTCCCAAAAGAACTCGCAGATCATCCAATAACCGTTGGCAGTGATCCAACAGGTTACCGCCAGGTTGTGAAACAACTCGGAACGCACTCGCCGCGTCTGCCAGGTGATGAGCAAGGCCAATACCAGAGTTGGAATGAACATCCCAATTCCCAGCCACCGAAACTTCATGGCCCAACTCATGTCCTTGATCAACCAAAACACGATGTGCATGTTCTCGGCGATTCGAAATCTACGTGGAATCGTATAGGTTTCGTCGGTGACGTTTATCGAGTTGTTCATTCAGTCCCTTGTTTTTTGAAGAAGCGGGAAGGACCCCCAAGGCTAAAAAATTTTAGCGATTTTTCTCGCAAACACGGAACAAGTTAGCCTAAAATCGCAACAATGATTTTG
>JBEBGH010000641.1:0-1614 GCA_040081565.1 Pirellulaceae bacterium | reverse complement strand
GAGCTCAAGGAACAGATCGGCGACCTTCTTGATTTTTTCGCCAAGATCGACATCGGCTCGGAAACCATCATGCGGATTTCGTTCCAACTCACGAATATCCCCCATCGCGGCTGTTACAAGGCCAAGTGTAATTGACGCCGACACGCGGAAACGACGCTCTTTTAATTCAACTTATTTCGTCAGACTCGATCAATACTGAATTGAGCAGTGCGACTAATCCCATGCGGCCAGCTTGCAATTCGAACGAATTTCTCAATTGTTCTTTGAAACGCTTCAACCGGAAACATGCTGAAGGTATTCCTCAATGAGATTTGTCACCGCAGGTTCACTTTCATAGAGTTTCAAGGCAACTTTCCACTTGATCTGGTCGTCGGAAAGAGTCGGATTCTCGCTACGAAGTCTCCTCGCCATCTGCTGCCGAGTCCAAGCGAACATCGCCGAGCATCGCGCCATTTTCTCGGCCGGTGACATCGCGTCGACTCGTCGTTGATATTCGATTTCCACTGCTGACGGCGTCACAGCTATTCCATTGAAAAGAGATTTGATGCCGAATTATACGTGAACTGGCTACTTTCGCGAACTCCATGTGAACCAATGGATTTTCAGGAAAAGGCCAGCGCGATTACAGTTTGTTAAACCACGTCTTAAATCTCCAGTTCATTAGCGGTACAGAACTGCAGCTTGGTGCTCAGCGCGGTTGATACGGCCACAATTTGTGTTCGAGAAAGCTTCGATTCACCATTCACAGCGGCAAATGGCTCCCTTTACCGACCGAGGTGAGCAGGTTGTTCGAATGCAGTCGACTCCCAGCAGAATCGAAGCGGCAGCTGAAATCCGGAAGAACTGGATCGGGGACACAAGGCAAACCTGCACTAACACAACGGCAACGAATTTTTCCTGTAGACTGATTGGGTAAAGGAACGCACCAAACTATGCCGACCAAGAGCCAACCAGGAGTCTTCAAGACCGTCGTCCTTAAGCCCGACGGCATAGACAGCAGCAACCTATGGGGCTTCTTCGTGCTACCGAAAAGGGTCAGCGGACTGCTCCCAAGAAGAGGCCGCATCACGGTGAACGTCGCCGTCAACGGATACAGCTTTCAGACAATGCTGGAGCCTGACGGAAAACTCTGTCATTGGTGCCGCCTGGAATCGCGCGTCCTTCGAGAGGCATCGATCGCAATTGGTGACGAGCTCGAGTTTAAGATCGAACCCTTGTCTGCCGAGCCGGTCCCGAAACCTCCTAAAGATTTTGCGAAGGCCTTAAAGGAAAATCCGTCAGCGAAACGAGTATGGGATTCCGCGACGCCAATTGCCCAAGTAGATTGGATTCACTGGATTGAATCCAGCAAACAGACAAAGACCCGCGAAGAGCGAATCGAAAGAGCTTGTGAGATGCTCGAATCAGGCAAGAAGAGGGTTTGCTGCTTTGATCCATCCGGTTATTACAGCAAGGCGTTGTCCGCACCAAAGACCGCGTCCGTTTAAAATCGAACTATGTTTTTTCCAACTGCAGCCGCGACTCAGTTTCGCTGCCCGGTTCAAATTGTTTGCTCTCCAAATTGAGAAATAATCCTGACAACCCTTCCAAAATTTAGGATCGCCGCCATGACAC
>JBEBGH010000313.1:0-6544 GCA_040081565.1 Pirellulaceae bacterium | reverse complement strand
GCCTTCAACAGTCCCAGGATCTTCATCGCTCAGCCTCCTTCAGGTGTGCAGTCGCGCGTTTGAAGCTCGGTCACCGCGCGCTCGCTGGCGGCGGCTACGGGATTGGCTTCACTAGTAGGTCGAACGGCGAGCCCTCGGATCGACAGTCCGGCCGACGAATCTTCAACAATCTTTGTGGTCGCGGTGCACCGAGGCCCGAGAGCGCCTACGAGAGGTGCCGCCGGGCCGGCTCGCGGCCGAACGGCTGCGTCGGCCGAGGCAGGGGCGCAAGCATCGAGATCGGGCGTGTCACGGGCGACCCCGCCTCGACCGTCAGGGCTTCGCCGTGGTGCGTGAGTCCGAGGGGGTCGCCGAAGCGGAAGAAAAACTGGAACGACTCCGCGCCCAACTCGACGAAATCGTACCGTCCGTTCGCGCCGAACTTTTGAATGTTTTCAAGAAAGCCTTAGACTTGCCAGCTGAGCATCAAGCGGCGCTGGATTTGCCTTCTGATCAACGAACCGAAGAGCAGCAGTTGATGATTCGGGAGGTCGAAAAGCGAATGGCGACTGAAAATTCGCAAATCGACACGCGGATCGCCGACCAAGCTCCACCCGATAAAAAAGAAACGGCGCGGCTGATTCGCGACCAAATTATCGAATTGTTGACAGTGATTACGGCAATTGATCGCAACCAGGGGAATTCTAACTATCGCTATTGGCGAATTATGACGAGGACCGAGGCCGAGGAGGATTCCATTCTCGGTCACCAGAAATTGTACGACGCAATGGAGCGGCAACGCCAATCGATTTTTGATGATGAATATGCTTTGGATCCAAAGACCAAGGCAAAGATGATTGTCACGAAAGGGGCAATTACCTATTTCGACGAAAGCTTCAAAATTTGGAGTGAAGTCATGAAAGTTCATCCGCAATTGAAATATGGCAAACTCGCGGACGACATCATGTTCAACATGAAAGAGTACAGCAAAATGCTGAAAATCACAGGCTTGAAATGGCCTCGCGATCATGCCTTGCAATGGGTTATCGACGAACGAAAGGAACAGGAAGACGATGGACTTCCTACGTCGGAAGAAGTCGCCGAACTCTACTTTACCGAAGATGAAACCGCTGGTGACAGCACTACTGAAAAACCATCCGGTGACCCAACTCCTCCAAAAGATAACAAAGGCGAGAAGGAACCAATTCCTCGACGGAGGCCGAGAAGCCACCCGTTTCCGATGAGAACGGCAAGACCAAAGACAAAGATAAAGGCGGTGACAATTAAGGCCAAGTAAACCGCTGATTCTTCGGTCTAGAGCTGGTGTTCGGTGAATTCCGCGATAAACCAGGCCTCAACTCTCTGCCGCGCCCAAGGCGTCTTTCGCAAAAAAGTCAAACTGGATTTCACTGACGGATCAAATTGAAAACAACGGATCGGGATCCGGTTGCCCATTTCTTCCCATCCAAATCGCTCAACCAGTCGATTGAGGATTTTTTCCAACGTAATGCCGTGCAGCGGTTCTCGTGGATGCTGGGCTGGTGATGTCATTTCTGGAACTTCGCCGTTGATTGGTAAAGTTGGTTCCGATCGGAGAACGGCTAAACGCGCACAAACGTATTCTCCAAGAACCGTATCAACTACTTTTTAATTGGGTTTTCGCGGGTCATCGTGCCATTCATGAAGATGATCCATTTTCCATCGTCACCCCGCATCGAAGAAGTGGCGATGACTTGATCGGCGGATTTGAATTCATATTCGTCCCGGAATTTTGTTGTCTTGCCAGGAGCCATGAAGTTCGGGCCGTCCGCTTCTAACGTGAGTTTCTTTCCTGCTGCGTCGACGGTCCCTTCATAGACCCACATGTGATTCGTCATCGAATCAACCCAGCTTCCTACGTATTTTTTCTTGGCAGGATCGTATCCCAGAGTTTGGACTCCAATTATTTCAGCTCCCGGAATTGGCATTGTGATTTCGTTTAACACCCACATCTCGCCCAACCCGCGAGACTTCATTTTGCCCTTGGACTTGATTTCGGGCTGCCCAGGGCTCATCGTGGCCGCCGATTCAAAGGCCCACTCGCCTACAAATTGCTGCAGCCATTTATGTTCCTTCTCAGGCGCTGGGGCAGGCGGTGTTTCTTGAGCGACTAATACCGAACCGAACAAAAGCGTGGCCATCAAAATCAACGTGATTTGGTTCTTACTCATAAATTTTGCCTTAGAGTGGGTAAATATGAAACGGGCTGTCGAGATCAGCAATTGCACTTTGTTAATCTAATCAACCGAGAAAGGAACAGTAAGGGTAGTCGGAGCATCGAGAAATTGCTGCAAAGATTCAGTTTCCACTATTCGGTCACCACGCTGGACATGACCTTACAGTCCGTAGAATTAGAATTCGCTGTCGAATGCCAATTCGCATAAGTTAGCTGAATTCTATTGCGGTTCCTCGTTTTGTTTCTTTGGTGGAAAAACTCCCTTGTTAATCGTCTTGATCGTATCGTAATTAAAATCTCGTCGAATCTGGCTCATGCGAAACTCGGCAACCAAATCGTACTCGATCTGTTCGAGTTCAGGCACATTAGCGCCCTTGTAGCTCTCCGGAAGATCTCTGCCCCGATAATCCCAAAGCCTGATTAGCTCTACCACGTCGTTATCGTAAGTGATTTCAACGCTAAGTTCGCGCTCTTTGAGATTCAAAATTGGACCGATCTCCTCGACATACACAGATTCCGAGAACAATTCGACATCCACAGATTCCGAGAACGCTTCGACACGATCTTCTCCAACGGGAACCGAAACATTGTAGACCTGTTTGTAATCCCAGTAATCGCATGCGCCGAGAGCCTTAATTCGTTTTTCTACCGTTGCCCGACTCATACCTATGGCGATTCGGACCGGGCGATATCGTTCCGCGATGATCGCGAAAAAAATACTTACGACAAGCAGCAACAGAAATAGCCGACGACGAGAAAACCTCATTTAATTTGCCCTAAAACTTTTGTCGATTTTGATGGTGATGGGTATCTGGAAAGCCTCTCGATCGTTCAGAATCCGTTTTGATATCGCCAGATTGGTCGCGTCCTAAGTTGAACGCCACGAGCAGTCTGCCCTTTCAAAAACAACTATGAATGGTCGACCTTTTGATGGTTCTCGACGCGCTCAGCAAGACAGGCGAGTCGACAAAGACATCGCGTCAACATGTATCCCAAGTTGTCAGTGATCGTCGATCCGGCCAACATGATCGCCTCCAAATCTCCCGCGGCTGGCACTTGGAGAATCAGGTACTGAGAAATCGAAATCGAACCCTTGGCATGCTGAAACGGATAGTTCAAAGAAGGAGTTAAATTCGGGAAGACTGCAAAGTGATGTTGCACTCGCTCCACCGCCGAGCGGATTAGACCTTCGGATAATGGTATATCATTGCCAGCCGCTTCAACAATATTTTTGAGGGTTTCCCAATCCCAATAAAAGCGTCTAAGAAACTCACGTTGTCGGTGGAAGGCGCCCCAGACGTTGAGTATGTCACTGATTTGACGGATGTCGGCTGGTTCAACTTTCACCGCCGCAGCAATTGAGGGAATTTGCAGCATTTCCAACGCCTCCAGCAGCCGTTGGCCCTGAAATTTTCGGAAAGGCAAAAGTTGTTCGCGGGCCGCCTGCAGCTTCAACTCCAATTGTCGCTGTTGAACGATCGCATGCTGAAGGTTGGCCACCGTCAATGAGCAAGTGCCCGGTGGAACGAAGTCAAGGGCTTCCATCCAACGCTTGGCGATTTCTAGTTCCTTTAGCTGATCCTGGATTTGGTTCTCGCGCTGAGCCCCCATCGTGTATGCACCCGATTGCCGTTGCAATTGCTCGCGGTATTGCTGACATCTGACCCGGAACTGATTTGGGTCGATTGCCGCTCCCAATTGATATCGCGGAAACTCTAACGTACTCATTCCGTGAATTTGGTCGAAGAAAAATCGCTGAGCGGCTTCCATTTCGCCCGTTTCACTTTTTCGCTGGTGCACCAGGCTAGCCGTGGTATGCACGCGACTCGCATCGAAATCAGCACCGAATTCCCGGCGATAGTGATCTAATGTCAAGGCTCGGCAGATTCCTCCGGAATCTCCCAGCAGGCTGGCGGAGGGGATCTCCAATCCAAAAATTCCTGGTGCCTGTTCGCGGGCGATATTGTCAATCCGCTCTCGATCAGCCGGATGTGAGTCATGCCATTCTGTTTTCGCGTTCAACATGGCTCGTTCCAATTCCTGAAATTTGTCTTTCGGAATTCGGTCCACATTGGCAACAATCAGGGCTGGAAGGTTGTCCACTAACTTGTTTTCGGAATTGAACCGGTTCATGTCGATCCCAGCCGCCTCTTCGCATACGCAAAGCAGCCTCATCCGTCTCGATGTTTGCGCAAACACCTGGCTACCGGCAAGGCGGGCTTCACACCGATCTGCATCGAATTCCATTTGTCGCAACATATTTGATGTCAAGAAATGACTGACAAAAAACAATCCCATAAACCCGTAACGAACAACGGCCACCACCATTTGGGCCACTTTCACCGGTATGCTCAGCAAGCCGCCTGCGTCGGCCTTCGATTGCAGAAACTCGTCCCAAGCGTCACGCTCGAAGACAATTCGCGCGAACCACTGATTCAAACTGCGAATGACGTTCGTCCAGCGCATTCCGGATCTCTGGCGGAAATGCGCAAACTCATGGGCAACAACGCCAGCCAATTGACGCGTATTCAGCGCCAGAATTAATGGCAACCCAACGGTCAATCGAAGTCGCGAATCCCACCAGCCGCTAATCAAACTCGCTGATGCATTGGGGCTCAAGTCAACAGAAATTCGATACGGCTCGGGCGCATCAACCGCCCGGCAGATTAGTTGCACGTATTCGAAAAAAACTGGTTCCTGTTGCGGATTCAGGTCAAATGCCTGGAACGCCTCCCGCGGTTCACTCAGTAATGGCTTGATCATTGCCAGCCAAACGCTCCCCCCGACAATGATCATCGGAATGTAATACACCAACGCAAGAAGCTGAAGTTGCACAGTGCTCCAAAAGGCACCGATCACGAGCGACAACATCGTCAAAGTCAACGCAGTGAAGGCGAAAAAGTAGAAGGATACCAGCAGTACGAAAACGATGGCCACGGCCATCAGGCCGAGTCGGTAACCCAACTGGAGTTCAACGGGTTGAATTTTGCCTTGGCAAGCCGTTGCTAACCGCGCGCGAACACTCTGTTTGTTTTGAGACTGGTTACCAGGATTTGTAGAAGCACTTGTTTTTTGCACTAATGGGGCGACTGTCATTTTGCTTTTCCAATCACCAATCCCAAGGCCACCAAATCGAACCCTCTTTCGGAATAGGCCATGCCGAAAACTGGTCGGCCGTCTCCGCCCACCTCATGCACCGTCCCCTCCTCTTCCGGTGCCTGCCCAATCCAGTCGCTCAAGTACTCGTCTTTCGGGTCGAACCGTTTTCCTTTTACTTTCATAAATTTCAGTTGAAAGCCAACGAATCGTTCATTCTGCATGACCAAATTCAGGCCAGCAATCGCGTAACCTTCTTTGGCCAACTTGGTGTGGGGCTGGTCCGCTTCGTAAACAGGACAAAAGGCAACCAATTTCGACCCATCCTCGGACATGAAGTGATTACAACCAATCATTGGCAAACGATTTGGATGAACGATCTCCCATATCTTTTGATTTTGATCGCCAACGACCTTGGATACCATATCCGGTGGACCTTTCGCGCGAACATGAATCGACTCGCCCCAGCGTTGGTTAATCTGCGATTTGATTTCCATAAACTGCCGGTTGTATTCCATGCGCGATTCAACCGAACTTCTGAAATCGGTTGCCTGCGAAGGAGAACCAGTTTTCTTTTCCAACCGTCTGGGTTTCGGAGTCTCAGCACTCATTGCCGGATCCGGCTCAACTTCAAATGGGTTTACATTGTCCACTTCAATTGCGCTTTTGCTGGCAACATCCGCCTCAGGCTTCTTCTGCTTGAGCTTGGCCAAAGCCTCCAACAGCAAGGGGGCTTCATTCGAAGCAACTTTAAGCACTGGGCTACTGAGGCTATCAAGGAAATGTGTTGCGGCCTTGGACGACAAGTCTTCCTGGCGACCGCTGACGAGAGCCCACACGAATACCGACTCATGGCTGAACACTCTTATCCGAATGCCATTTTCGCGTTGGGAGCCTTGGCCTTGGAATTCCACGAACGGATGTTTCTCGCCGAGAACCGTATGTCGAGAAGGTTGTGCTATGGATCGCTCCAGCAGCATTTGCTCGAACAGGAAATGCCGACGATCGGCTTCGGAAATGCTCCGTAGCGACTCGTTATCGAACTGGGCTCCACCGACCGCCAATCGCATTCCCGATTTCAGTTCGCAAAACTGCTCTTTGAAGGGCAACGATTTTTCACCCACTCGCAGTTCACCCCAACGCGTCTCGATAGGTCCTGGGAACTCCGCGTAGCAGGGGAATTCGCCCAGGATTTGCCGCTCCCACTTTTCTTCTGGATCCGAATTCTTTTCGACGACATTAGCCGTTTTGGCG
>JBEBGH010000640.1:0-1615 GCA_040081565.1 Pirellulaceae bacterium | reverse complement strand
TGCAGACCATCCGGGGGCTGCTATGAAGGCGGGGTGGACGGCAACAACCCTTGGCGCGGAGATCGATCTTCTCGCTGGCTTCGCATTCAGAAGCAAAGCATACACGGATGGAGAAGCCAAGGCCAGCGCGCACATTGGGGTCATTTGGTAAATTGGGTGGTTGCGCCGCTGGTGCGTTTTGAGTATACCTCCGCAGCATACGAACTTTCATCGCATGTTACGGAGAGAAACTCATGCCACGGTCAAATGTGAGTATTGGGCTCAGCGAAATTGTCTGTCACTTTGAAGAGTTAGAAGATCCGCGTTCCACGATCAATCGATTGCATCCGCTGCCGAGTGTCCTCACGATTTCTTTGATGGGCGTTCTGGCCGGAGCCGACGGACCGACCGGAATTTCCAAGTGGGCTGTCGCAAAGAAGGATCTGCTGTTGCAGGCACTCGACCTGCCGCATGGGATTCCTTCACGAGACGTGATTCGACGAGTGTTGTCTGCCGTGAAAGTTGATGCGTTTCAATCCTGTTTTGTCTGCTGGCTGAACTCGCTGCGTGATGCTGCGAAGCAGAAGGCGGGAGTCAGCGCTGAGCAAAAGACTCACATGGCGATCGACGGCAAGACCATGAGGCGAAGTCACAATCGCGCCAAGGGACTCGGCCCCATGCACATGGTGAGTGCCTGGTTGTCGGAATTCGGACTGACGATGGCACAAGTCGCCACGGAAGAAAAATCCAATGAAATTACGGCGATTCCGGAACTCATGACACTCATCGATCTGAAAGGTGCCATCATCACGATTGATGCAATGGGAACTCAAGTCGCCATTGCCGATCAGATTGTTGAGGGCGAAGGCGATTACATTCTGGCATTGAAAGCGAACCAGGACGGCCTCTTTCAACAAGTCATGAATTACGTCGATGAACATATCAGCGATGACTTTGCGGGCGTTCCAGCGGAACGCCTTGAGGAAGACACAAAGAAGGGACACGGTCGAATGGACTCACGAACTTATCTGCAGTTTGAAGTCCCGGATACCTTCACAGGAATGTCCCGCTGGAAGGGTCTGAAGACGATTGGCGTGGTTGTCTATCACAGCGTCGTGAAGGGGGAAGAGAAGCTCGACATTCGCTATTTCATCAGCAGTCTGCCACTTGGCATTCAGCAGTTTTCTAAGGCTGTTCGCAAGCACTGGGGAATCGAAACTACATGTCACTGGAGTCTGGATGTTACTTACGGAGAAGACGGATTAAGAACTCGCCAACGCACGATCGCCGAAAATTTAGCATGGCTCCGCCGCTTCACATTGTCTCTGCTGAAACAACATCCCGGCAAGGACAGCCTCGCCATGAAACGCCGAATCTGCGGCTGGAATGATGACTTCCTGATGCAAGTCCTTGGTATCAAAACTATTTAGTGTGCGCTGGCCTTGGGCTCGGTGACCTGGGAAGAGCGTTTGAATTCCCGGGAGTCAGCATTTCCGTTCCGATGGCAAGCTTGGACGACTGCGCTCTGTTGCAGCTAGAATCGCCCACAAAACTGGTCGTTGGTTGCGATTACATTCGCGGTCGACAATTCGACCTGTTTCGGTTCGGTCACCTGTCGTACTTCGATCTCGGGTAC
>JBEBGH010000312.1:0-6548 GCA_040081565.1 Pirellulaceae bacterium | reverse complement strand
TCGTGTGGAACGGTGACATTAAAACTGGGCATTTACGATCCTAACGGAAATGTTGTTGTGAGTTTCGACTATTACCAGCCGGAGAAAGCCCTAACTCGAATTAGCAAATAATAGGCGGATGAGCTATCCAGTCAACACCGGCGACTAACGCCATGCCGCGCACTGCATGCTTGGAGTCATTGTTTCCATTGGGTTAGCGGCACCATCCAATTGCAATTAAGTTCCACCCAATTCCGTCGAACGTTTGACGCGACGGATGGCGATCATGAAGGCAGCCGTTCGCAAACTGACGTTGTGCTCGCTGCTTTCTTGCCAAACCTCGTCGAAGGCCGTCGAAAGAATATGGTCAAGCTGTTGGCGAACGCGATTCAAATCCCAACTGTAATACTGACGGTTTTGAACCCATTCGAAATAACTGACAGTAACGCCGCCGGCATTCGCCAAAATATCGGGCAGGACAACGGCACCGTTTTGGAACAGGTATTCGTCAGCCACAGGATGAACGGGATTATTCGCACCCTCGATGATGAAGCGAGCTTTGATTTCCTGCATGTTTTCTTCGCGGATCACGTTACCGATTGCACTCGGCACCAGCATTTCCACGTCGAGTGCCAGAAGCTCATCGTTGGAGATCTTTTCGGCTTCGCTAAAGCCCTCGAGCGAACCGTGTTTGAGCGAGTAGGTTAGCATCTCGGGGATGTTCAGCCCCTTCGCATTAAAATAGCCCCCACTGATGTCGCTCACGGCCATGATCGGGAATTCCGATTCGTGCATGAATTTCGCGGCATGTGAACCGACATTGCCAAACCCTTGGATTGCCACGCGGCAATCCGCCGGCCGCCGTCCTAATCGTTTGAGCAATTTGAATGCAAGAATTCCGCAGCCGCGCCCCGTTGCCTCTTCTCGACCGCGAGCCCCGTAGTCCTCCACGGGCTTGCCAGTGATACAGGCAGGGTTGAAGCCATGGTACTTTTCCCATTGATTGCGAATCCAAGACATGACCTCAGCGTTGGTCCCCATGTCAGGCGCTGGAATATCTTTGTCTGGACCAATGACCTCGTGAATCTGATCGATGAATTTGCGCGTGATCCGCTCCATTTCCTTTCGGCTCAATTGGCGAGGATCAACACAAATTCCACCTTTGGCTCCTCCGTAGGGAATATTGACGAGCGCCGTTTTCCAGGTCATCAACGATGCCAACGCGCGAACTTCGTCGAGGTCAACGTCCCAATGGTATCGCAAACCACCCTTCATTGGCCCGCGGGCATTGTTGTGTTGCACGCGATAACCGATTAAGGTCTCGAGCCGCCCATCGTCCATTTCCACCGACACTTGAACAGTAAGTTCGCGACGTGCGGTCTTCAACTGGCGGCGAACGGCTTCATTGATTCCCAATTGATCGGCGGCGCGGTCAAAATACAACTGCACGCATTCGTTGGGTTTCAGAGTTTTTTTGGACGGAACGGGAATCGGTGTGGAAACAGCGGTGTTCATAAGCGAAAAAATCTGTGCGAGTGCTCAGTTAAGGAGTTGGGTCGGTTTATTACAATAGAGTTGGCAGGCAAAGTTGAAAAATACCGATTTGAGTCGCAAGTCAAAATTTCTAGCGTCTCGGGCGAACGATATTCAATTGTCAAATCTGCCACCTTAGCCAGCCCATAATGTAGTCTTTTGCGGCAACAAATCCAACACCATTGGTGATGAGTGAAACTTGAGTCGAGTGAAGCATGGAACTTGCTGCTGTCCAGTCGGCTGATTGCGCCGCAACATCTCGGCGAGTTGGTGGAGAGGGTCAAGCGAGAGGAGATCCGTTTCGAGGACCCTGCGACATTTTTTGACTGGTTACAACAGGCACGGTTGATCACGCCTTACCAAGCGAAAATTCTTGCTGCCAAAGAAGCCGGGCCTTTCGTTTTTGGCGAGTACGTCGTTTCGCAGCGCATCGAGAGCGGTCCGCTCTCCGGACAGTTTTTCGGTTTCCATCGGCCTACTGGTCATCCGGTCTTATTGGAGTTCTTCCATCCCGAGTCGCCGCCGATCGGCCGAACGAGTTGGACGGAAATCGAAAGCTTGGGTCAAAAAGTCTCGACCATCAAGTCACCACATTTGATCGCAACCTACGAACCCGTCTCGCTGCCCGACTACGCATTCGTTGTGGGCGAAAAGCCACCGGGCCTTACGCTCGCAGAGAAAGTACCACGTAAGGCTCGTCTCCCTTGGCAATCTGCACTTGGAATGTTGTATCAACTTGCAACTGCGCTTAACGAATTGCACGTCCTCGGCATGGTCCACGGCGACTTGAATCCTCGTTCGATTTTCCTGGAAGGCAAAATGCGACCGCGGCTCAAGGTTGCCTTCACCAGGGACTCAACTTTTCAGGATGTCGACCCAGCGACGGGAGAATCGCGTCACGACTATCAGGCTCCCGAAGTCCTCTTCGGTGAACCACCCACCGTAGCGTCCGACATCTATTCGCTCGGTTGCTTGTTCGTACGACTGACCAGTGGCCGTACAATCACGGGTTGCGAAACCGTTTCCGAAAAGATCGAAGCGTTGAAGAACCTAACGTCGCCGGATTTATCGAAATACGATCTGCCTGCCAACCTGATGAGTCTCATTCGTTCGACTTTGGAACTAGTTCCATCGAAACGGCCAGCTTCGGTCAAAGAATTTTTGCAGGAGATTACGCGTCATCTGAGCAAGGATTCCCTTGAGCAGCCCGAACCCGAGGCGACGTCAGATTCCCTAAATCGCTACCTCAAACATCGCGCTGTGTCCAACGCCTTTTTTGCTTCGCCGGTCACCATCGATCCCAGCACCGTCAACCTTGACGCAAGTTCGGGTGCGAAGAACACGACTCGATCGACCGCAGCGATCGCCGATGTTGTGGAATTTCAAAAAAAGATTCACGCGGAACGCCGCAAAAGCCAACTTGTGCGGGGCATTATCTTGTTGGCTGGCACAGCCGCAATGTTCGCCATTGTCTTCTTTTCGATTTCGCGATCCAAAGTCTCTCGACCGGAACTTGCCACTGGGAAAGCCGAAAAAACAACAGACGGCGCCAACAGCACGGATGAAAAACTCGAAGACCTGACCACGCCGGCACCGCCAAATGCCGTGGTTCATCAATTCGTGCGAGACGATGACGGATTGTTGTTGTGGGAATCGCCCTCGGCGGGGCAACGAGTTTCCTTTGAATTGTTGCCGCTCAATCCGCGCATGATTTTTATTGCCCGGCTGGCAGAGTTGGCAAATCATCCCCAAGGTTCACTTGCCCTGCAATCGTTGGGGTCCGAGTTCCAACAGGCCTTGGATGGATGGCGTCAGTTGACGGGCCTCGAATTGACTGACGTTCGGCAAGTCGTTGTTGCACTTTATCCACTGGATGACGCGCGGTACACGCCACTATCAGTTGTTTACCTGGCGAATGATGTGCCGCTAGTGCGGCTGAGAGAAATCTGGAACGTTACCGAGAATGCGGAGCCCACCGGCATTTATTCCAATGCAACGACCGCTTTCTTGGCAAAAACATCACCGCGCGCGGCGGATAAAATCGAATCCTTCGTGATGGGCCCGAAAAACCTGGTCGAGCAAGCGGCCGATTACAAGGCGATCAATTCGCTCGATGGCTCACTCGGTGAACTGGCAAAACGTGTTGACGCAAGTCGACATTTCACGGCCATGATTCTGCCGAGCGCGCTGTTTAACCAACAAGGCCAAGAATTGGTCGGCAAGATGTGGGAGCCCGTCAATCGACAAGCTCGAATTCTCACCGACGATCACATTCGCGGAGTACTGTTCAGTGCTCACTTCGAGGCTGACCAATCCTACTGGGAATTGACGGTGGACCATACCGCAGACGTGAAGAACCAAGCGCTGGTGGACTCATTGAAAAAATCTTTTGCCGACGCCCAGTCGATGATTGTCGATGCTGCCGCATTCTTACCAGCCGACAATTATTGGAATCGAGTGCGTTTGCGGCTGGACAATATGTTTGACGGCTTCGTTCGCAATAGTCGATTCGGTGCCGAGTCGGGTTTTGTGATCGTTAATAGTTGGGTTCCGGCGACTGCTGTCCACAACTTGCTCAAGGCCTCCGATCTGGCCGTGCGCATGAATGGAACTTCTCCGATCGCCGCCGCTGCGAAACCAGTCGCGCCGCAATCGCTCTCACAACTTCTGGCAATCAAACGCGATTTGAAAGTAACCACCAACCCCGATCTCAATGTGTTGTTACAAAACCTGGTGACGGAAGTAAAAGACAGTCATCCAGGTCTACCTTTTGAATTTCGGATCGAATTGATCGGCAACGATTTGGTAGGGGAGGGCATTACCCAGAATCAGCGCCCCGGAGATTTTGAATTGAAAGATGCCACCCTCGCCAGCATCCTGACCGAGATCGTGGTGCGGGCAAATCCGGATAAGTCCGCGACCGGTCCTGCCGATCCTAAATGTAAATTGGTTTGGGTGATTGGTGATGATCCGCAAAAACCTGGGGCCAAAATCATCCAAATTACGACTCGGGCAGCAGCTGAAGCGAAAAGTCTGGAACTTCCTCAAGCCTTTCGCGTCGAACAACCGTAACAACTCGAATTCAAGTGGTACGTTTTTGTACCAATCCATTACAATCGATTCGAAGAGTGGACGAACCGTTTCAAAATCGCAGCCTGAACCGTTAAGTCCCCAAGCCCATTTCGTGGCCAACTGAGCAAGTCGTCAAACGACTTGGCATGAATGTTTTCCATTACCTGTGAATCTTGTACCGCGAAGCTCAAAGTACGGAATCCGGCTTTGATCAATCAGGTTCTGGCGTGTCCCAAGTGTGGCTCGATGCTCAAGATCTTGCCGCCGGAAGATTTCAAAAATGACGTTCAGGACCAGGCATCGCCTACTCCCGATGGAAAAACCGCCAAGGCCCGGCCTATGGTTTCAGGAGCACCCAAGAATATCGGCGATACGGACTTTGCCGAAATCGAACAAATCATTCGCGATAAAGAATCTTTGGACGAAGCCAAAAAGGCAGTAGTCCCCAAGCCGACGAATCCCGCGTCGAGTCGCACTGTGAAACCAGCTACGGCAGCGAAGCCATCGGCGAATGAATCGGCCTCTCCGCTGAAACCGATCAAACCCGACGTCAATCCTCTGGCACCGCGACCCAAGCCAACTCAGCCGGATGCATCGATCGAAAAACCGCTTCTCCCAGGCAAAGAATGGACTTCTCCTGCAGCATTGAAGCGAAAGAAAATCATGTTGATTGGTGTGGCGATCGTCGCCGGGTTGCTGTTGTTAGGAGGTGCCACCTACGTAATTATTCAGACTTTTTCGAAAGATCCATCCCTCGCCAAATCCGATCCTGCCGCTGTAGCAAAAAAAGATCCGGAGAAAACGACGGTCATGCCAAAATCCGAGCCTTCAAAAAAAGAGGAACCTCCGGTTAAGGAATCGACTGAACCCGCGAAGACGATTGATGATTCCAAGCAGGAGACAAACGCTCAACCGCCGGCACTCCCAACCGATGATTCGCAGCCCCCCGCGTTGCCCCCCGCTGACACTCAACCAACGATGCCTGCCGACAACTCCAACGCCGGCAAGGGGGCCGAGTCCCCGGATGACAAGAAAAAAGCGAGCCCACTCGCCCCCCCGCGCCTGGTCGATCGACTTCCGGACAATCCGAGTATCGCACCGAATACCAGCAACGAACCAAAATTACCGTTTGAACTGCTGGAAGACAGTGATCTAAAGAGCCTGTTTCAGCAGTCGGGAACTTCGCTGGCGGAAATTGGTGAACTCACGAACCTCGATTCAGTATTGGAGACGGCGGAACCTGCAAAGTTCTTCGTTGAACGGACTGAGCTGACGAACAAGAAATCGCCGGCAGAAATTGTGGCTGCCAAAATTCCCAAGCTTCAATATCCCGGAATTTCTCCCCGACGTTTTGTCGCTGAGATTTCCAAAGTTGCCAATTTGCCAATCGCACTTGATGCCCAAGATTCGATTGATCATCAGCTCGACCTTGCGAGACCAGCGCCGTTCGAGTCAGCCGGGCCGAGTTTAGAATCAATTCTCAACGAATATTTTGGGAAAATGAAGTTTGAACTTGCGATTCAAGATTGGGGTTTGCAATTTCGACCGGCCGATGCATTGGTCCCGATCGCTCGCGAATTTCCTTTGCCAAAGTTCCCCGCGGCAACGCCAGAGGACTACCTCGATGTGGTTAATGGAATCAAGTCGATGATCGCCCCGACGACTTGGTCTCCCGATCAAAAAACCAGTATTGAAGTCGCTGGCGACAAATTATTGGTTACCCAATTCCCGTCCGTCTTGCGCGACATCGAGCGGCTGCTGAATAAAGTCGATGCAAGTTTGCAGTTGGGCGAGACCGAAATCCAAAATCTGCCAACCGCGTTGTCAACTCGAACTCAACAGTTTGCGCCAAAGTTGTCGTCAAAACTAGATTGGAAGCAAACGCAGGCTATGACCTTGGACGAGTTCGCCATTCAACTCCAGGAGCAAGCCGGCGTCGAGTTGTTTTTTGATTGGCCCACCAT
>JBEBGH010000639.1:0-1625 GCA_040081565.1 Pirellulaceae bacterium | reverse complement strand
TGATTTGCATTGCCGTGATTTGGTTAGTCGCGTTGACATTGATCGGCAGGTAGCCTGCCTGACGGCGACCCGCTATTTTTTATCTGCCTCTGGTTTTTTCGCAGCTTCGAAAATTAAGTACACTTGGGTACCCAATGGCGGAATCTTCTCCGTGTTGGCTTCAAACAAAAGTGAATCTGCAGAATCTGAACTTTGGACCGGCACATCGATCATCGCATCTGGGAAATTGGAAAGGCAAATGAAACTTCCGTGGTTTGCTGCATACGTCTGTCCTCCGTCCGGATCTTCATAAAAAATGCTCCCGCCGAAGACCCACGGTGAGGTCATTTCTTTTTTGTCCCGAAATGATCGCACCATTTCCTGCGAGCGAACTTCCTTGACTCCTTTTTCACCCAGCCAACGGACGCGAATCTCGATCTCAGGTCCGGACGCCGGCTTGAATTCCGGGTCGTATTGCACCGGCTTGCCCGGATTGATGTCCAGGCTCAACAGTCCGGCATGAATCAACTCTGGACGCAATCCAATTACGACTACCGATTCGTGTTCCTTCGAGTGTTTTGGGCAAGCAAACATCTCAAGTTGTCCCATTCGCAAACAAATTTGACCGGCGACGATGACCTGTTTCTTGTCAGCATCGATCCAAATCGGGCGCTGGGGATCCATTCGTGTCCAATTTGGATCTGGTTCCGGCAGCTTGCTCTCCATGACGATTTCAGGATTCGGTTGGTCTTGAGGAGGGTCTTTGGGAGGTTGAACGCCTGCGTCTTCTTTCGTTTGCGCATCGGCAGAATCCGCGACCTGAGGCACGTCGGAAGGTTTCTCTTTGTCCAACTTTTCTGGTACTTGCGGAGCGGTTGACGACGAGGGGGCGATCTGTTCGGGCTTTGTTTTCTCAACAGCTTGAGGTAATTGAACAAGTTTTGAAGGCTTCTCTTCTTGCGCCGTTGGTGGTCGCTCACATCCAGCCAAAAAGAAAAGCGGCAACGATAAAAACAAAAGACGAATTCGCGGTGACATGGTTGACCTAACAATTGAATGGGTTCGATCCAATGTTAACCGAACTTCCATCGCACAAGCAAGCGAAACTGTAAAAACTCTGGCTATGGAAAGAAACGTCCCCAGGTACATGGCGGAGAATTTGGGATATTCAGCGGTGTCTCCGACAATCGCGCGTCAAGGCAACGCATTTCCTCGTCGAGTGTCTTCATCAAGGTGCGAAAGTCGGACGAACTGGAAATCTCGGGTTTTTGACGAGATTCTGCTGCATAAAGCTGACGGACTTGGGAAAGTTGGCGTCGTGCAAGCGAGATCAGATCTTCCAGTTCCGGTAACCCTCGACGAGCTGGCCATAGACCTGGTCGACAAAAAAGAATGATGAATGCCGCGGCAGCGCGAATTTGTTGCGGATACCTCCGCGGGTCATTTTCCAAAGTGCGTGCGATCAGTGACGTAAATAATTCCCAAGCCTTGGAGTCCTTTAGCCAAATATTTGTCTCTCGATCATTCCACGGCGATAGTTCGCTGATGTCCATTAGGCCTCCTAATTCCAAAACCGTTTCCAAGTTGCCGGCAAGGACAAGGCATTGATCCGTTTGGAGATCCCGCCTCGGCGACGTAGCATCTCC
>JBEBGH010000311.1:0-6592 GCA_040081565.1 Pirellulaceae bacterium | reverse complement strand
GAAAAGGTTTGAAATTCGAAACTGTGTTCAATCAATTGTCGGACCCGATTTCATTTCGCAAGCCTGCTAATTGTGGCAGCCGCTCGACCAATTACTTTTCTGGCCAGTTTTTCGATAAAGAACCAAAATTCTCCATCGACGCCGAAACAAACGCTTCGACGTGACGCCATAATATCAGATATGACAGCGACTGAAAACCAGATTGACGACTCACTTAAAAAATCGACTGCCGACCGGTTGCTCGCGGCAATCGAACGCATTTGGCCATCATCCAGTTGGGGCTCTGGGCCGATTGTTGTGGCTGTTTCTGGCGGTGCGGACAGCGTCGCGCTGTTAGAACTATTGCGGAAGACGATCATCCGGCAAAATCTAGCCAATCGATTGGTCGTCGCGCACGTGAATCATGGATTGCGCGGGCTGGCGTCCGACAGTGATGCGGAGTTCGTGGCCGAACTGGCCAAAAATCATGATTTGGCGCTTGAGCAGTACAGCCAATCCCCCTCAATAACCAGCACCAGTGAAGAAAGCCTACGCGACATTCGGACCGAATTCTTCGCAAAAGTTGCAGCCAAACACGCCGCGCGATATGTCGCCACCGCTCATCACGCAGACGATCAAGTTGAAACGTTCGTGTTTCGGTTGCTGCGCGGAACTTCGATTTCGGGAGCGTCGGGAATTCCACTGGTCCGGGAGTTGCGCGAGGACGTTACTTTGGTTCGTCCACTTCTTGGCTGCTGGCGTGCCGAACTACGTCATTTCCTGGTTTCGATTGGCCAAAGCTTTCGCGAGGACGCATCCAACGATTCACTGGATTACTCGCGGAACCGGATTCGCAATGAGCTCTTGCCGATGCTTGAGCGAAATTTTGGTCCGGGAGTGTCGGAACGACTTTTGAGTTTTGTGGAACAAACGGTTCCCATCGTTGGATTTTTGCGTTTGCAGGCGCGTGATGCGTTCTCGACGACCATCAGGATTTGCTCTCCAACTGAAGTTGAAGTTTTCGTAAATCCCTTCGCTCGATTACCGGAGGTGATCCAATGTCAACTCATTGTCGAGTTGTGGGATGAGCAAGGCTGGCCACGCGGTGATTTGGGTCAACTCGATATCCAGCAAGTCCGTGAGTGCCTTCTCGCCGAAAATTCTTTGCGCGTTCGCCACCAGTTTCCTCCAGCGATCGCCATTCGCGGGACGGGCGAAACGAAACAAATCGTGCGACTGACAATTTCTTAAGCCTGTGGTTGCGATTGCGCAGCGGCCAAGACTTTTTCAACATCACGATTGAACTGCCCGCGGGTCATCAACTGACCTCGGCCTAAGGAATGTCCCCGCGCGAGCATCTCTTCTTCCACGTGCTGAGCGTACAAGCACACGACTACAGATGGGTCGGTCGAATCCAAGAGCGATTTTAGCGATTCGAAATTCAGTCCCGGTGCCTGCAAATCCACCATGATCGCAATCACATCCGCGGGCACAGATTCCTCTGTCAGTTTCGTAAGATTTGGAATCGCTCGGTACTCAAAGTTGTTGCGCGTCGCGGCGACTTTGACGGTCGAGGACATCATTAAATCGGATGCAATGTGCCAGACTTTTTTCATGTTTTTATTTCTTGAGGGTGTGGTAATTAAATGGCGCCGGGCCCGCGTTTTTCCGGATGAAACTCAATGGCTTCCTGCATTGGCAAGATAAAGACTTTACCGTCTCCATCGCTTCCGTAGGCGCCACTGCGGGCCACATTTTTGATCACTTCGATGGCCCTCTCCAGGTAATCGTCGTTGACGGCAATTTCGAGCGTTATCTTCCGCAGAATATCAGCGCGGTATTCGACACCGCGATAGATCGGAGCACGTCCCGTATATCGCGCGAATTCCTGTGAGTCGCAAATCGTGATTCGAGGCACGCCAATCGCTTCTAAAGCCCCTTTCACCGCAAGCAACTTCGTCGGCTGAATGACGGCGATAATCATTTTCATGGTGAATAATCGGCTTGCTAATGATGGATGCGAGGGGCTACCAAAAAATGATAGCACAATTGACCTTGTCCTGTGCAGTTTAGCGTTGGTATCAAGAGTAGCAGAATAGGGCGAGGGCTTCTCGATGAGAGGAATTTGATGATCAGGCAACCAGCAGTGCTCGGGTTTCTTGCGATTTTTTTGGGCTGTGGATTAATTGTTGGCCAAGTGACGGCGCAACCGCTTTTGCCCCGATCGAACGCCGCCGCCTCCGTTAACGAAGACCCCGAGTCCGAGGAGCCTTGTTCGTTCACTTCGTACATTCTGTATGAAGTCGACGGTAAGAATGGGTACCTGGTCGTGAAGGCAAAAATCGCCGAAGGGTATCATATCTATTCCCTGACTCAGCCCGATGCATCGGCGACGAAAATCGAAGTCGCCAAAAACAAAGATTTCGAAATTGCGGGCGTGTTTCGACCGACAAAAGCCCCCCAAGTGGACGGTGATCCGCAATCACCCAAGCGCCATGAGATTCATTCTAAGGAAGTAGAGTTCTATCTGCCGATTATGTTGGCGGCGGGAGTGGTGCCAGAAGATGTTGTCATCAACGTTCGAGTCAACAGCCAAGTTTGCAGCGATTCGAATTGTGTGCCGATCGCCAACAAAGTTCTTACCGCCAAGTATGGTGATCTCGTTTCGCCGCAAGATAAGCGGTATCAAGGGCAAAATACAACGCCATCTTCCGACACTTCTCCAATTCGCGTGAAATAGACAACAATGCGTTGGGCATGTCGCGGCTGGCATCGATTTTTAGGGATAATTTGGCTAAACTTTTACTTTGCTGCGTAAGTAAATTTAGGTGCGATCAACCAACTGCATTAAATAACGGGATCTCTAGAGCAAATGTTTGCCTTTTATCGTGCCAACCGAATGCGGGTCGTCCTTTGGCTCATTCTGGTTACTTTCGGTTGGCCAACTTCCCGCGCGTTTTGCCAGGTTGATTTGCCGGATTTCGGCAATGAGTTTGCACAACCCCAAGACGAAGATCCGGTTACGTTGTCTGCCGAAATCAAGTTTTTCAAGGACACCCGTTATGGCTTGCTTAACGTCCGCGCCGCGATTGCCGAGGACTGGCACATCTTTTCAGTGACTCAGCCATCCGGCGGCCCGATCAAGACTGTAATCAAGGTAACAGATCCCGACCAATTCCGACTTACCGGAGAATTCACTCCCGACGTCTCTCCCCATGTTGTCGAAAAAGATCCAACATTTAATATTCGGGTCGAGGAGCACTTTGGTGAAGTTGTTTTTTCAGCCCCGATTGAAATCAGCGAGGGTGTTGATCCAAAGGGATTGAAGCTCGATGTCAACTTCAGTTTCCAAACCTGCAATGAACGCGGTTGTTTGCCGCCTTCGTCAGAAAAATTGACCGCCGTATTCGCAGGATTTACGGAGAAGCCAAAAGATTTTGTGCCGCCCAAGGCTGCCGACGGAGTTCAAGCTCAGCCACCTACGAAAACGAAATCGGAGGAGGACGACTCCCAGCAACATGAGATCGTACCTGCTACGGACTCTGCAGAACAAATCGCCGCGATGCGGAAGCTGTACGACCCGGAATCCAAAATCAAATACAAAACTCTTAAAGAATCAACCGGCGCAACGACCTTTTGGCCAGCCCTGTTGGGGATATTTGTCGGCGGGATTTTGTTGAATCTTATGCCCTGTGTTTTCCCGGTATTGGGGCTCAAAGTTCTTGGATTTGTTGAGCTCGGCGGTAGTGACGCGAGACGAGTTGCCATGCACGGTTTGGCGTTCACGCTGGGCATTGTCTTTTCAATGTGGTTATTGGCAGGCACCATTTTGGCCTTCAAGTTTGCGTTGGGCCAGGACGTAAATTGGGGCCAGCAGATGGGTAATCCCTATTTTGTCGGTGCCATTATCATTTTGATGTTTGTCTTGGGCCTCAATCTCGCAGGCGTTTTCGAGTTCGGGTTGTTTATGACACGTCTTGGTAGCGCGGGGAAGAAACAAAAGGGTTATTCAGGTTCTTTCTTTAGCGGCGTGTTGACGACTTTTGTGGCAACTCCTTGCTCGGGACCGTTCCTTGGTGCAGCGATGAGTTACACGTTGTCGCAAGAAGCGGCCGTCGCAATGCTGCTCTTTACAGTATTTGCATTGGGAATTGCTTTGCCCTATCTGGTATTGTCGCTTTTTCCGAGTCTGATTCAGGCGCTCCCTCGCCCCGGTGCCTGGATGGAAACGTTTAAACAACTGATGGCGTTCGCGATGTTCGCAACGGCAGCTTTTTTCTTAAAGACATTTGCGAAACAAACTGGGATCGATGGAGTGTCTTGGATGGTAATGGGCCTCTGCGTGATCGCCTTGGCCGTTTATCTGCACGGACATTTCGGGCTGCCACACTTGTCCAATTCAAAGCGTTACATTTGGGGCACCTTTGTTCCGCTTGCGATCGGGGGAGCCGGATTCTGGATGTATCTCGATTCGGCGGCTTATCGCGCTCCGGATGGTGGTGCGGACCAAATCGCCGGGTTGACTTGGGAAAAATGGTATCCCGGCAAAGTCGAACAGCGTGTATCAGAAAAAAAAATCGTGTGGGTGGACTACACGGCAGATTGGTGATTCACCTGCAAGGTGAACGAGAAGCGTGTCTTCTCGGACCAGCAAGTGCTTGATCGACTACGCGAACTGGGGGTTTGCCTGATTGCCGTCGACATGACGACCGTTAATGAGGAAATGACCAAAGATTTGAGTCGTGCCGATCGAAAAATCATCCCTGTGAATTTGATCTATCCGGCCGATTACCCTGCGCGGCCAGCAATCCTGTTGGAAGAGTTGATTTCTCCGCAAGACGCACTCGATGCGTTGAGTCGCGTCGAGTGACGCTGGTTTGTGAGCTTTCCCCTCCTAACGGCTTGAAAACGTTTTTCGCAGCGGTTGTAATGGGAGTGTCAAACAAATCACTCTGGCCGACTACGTACGGTCGCTGATTCAGAAATGTATCGATGGGAAATGCAATCGAGCTATCCGGCGTCACCAAAAGATTTGGTAAACAGACGGCCGTTAATCATCTCAATCTTGAGGTTCCTCAAGGTTCCATCTATGGATTCATCGGACCGAATGGCAGCGGGAAGACGACCACCTTGCGGATGATCTTGCGAATTTTTCAGCCGGATGAAGGCCAGGTTGTAGTGCTGGGAAAGGCGAAAGGCAGTGTCGCCGATGACCGACTGGGATACTTGCCCGAGGAACGCGGCCTCTACAAACGTATGCGAGTTCGCGAAATCCTCCGCTACTATTCGCGACTCAAGGGCTTCTTCAACTGCAACGCCGAAATCGATTCTTGGCTGGAACGGCTGGGCGCGAAAGACTGGTCCAACAAGCGAATCGATGCCCTTTCCAAAGGGATGGCTCAAAAGATCCAGTTCATCGCAGCCGTAATCGCCAAACCACAACTAATCATTCTCGATGAGCCCTTTAGCGGATTGGATCCGGTCAACATGGAGGCATTGAAGTCCGCGATCCTGTCGCTTAAGAACAACGGCACGACCGTAATCTTTTCGACACACGATATGGGCATGGCCGAGAAAATGTGCGATACCATTTTTATGATTTTTAAAGGCCACAAAGTTCTGGACGGGACTTTAGATTCGATTCAATCGCGTTATCCGGCAGACAGAGTTCAAGTCATTCTCGGAGACAATGAAAATGCTCCCGAGTTGAAAGGCGTGTCGGAATCGTCCCGCGTAGGACCTGCTTGGGAATTCCGCCTGGATCATCCCGACAATCCGAATTACTACTTGAAGCAGTTGCTTGAGAAACACAAAGTCCATAGTTTTCAAATTATTCGGCCGTCCTTGCATGACATCTTCATACGCATCGCAGGTCCCGAAGCCGACTCAATTGCAGAAGCGATCTAACCATCGCAGGAACAAGCATGCGGAAAATTCTTACGATCATGATTCGCGAATATAAGGCAATGGTTGGTACCAAGGCCTTCCTGCTGTCCATCCTGATGGTGCCCGTCCTGATGTTCGGCAGTTTGGCGGCGATGGCGTTCCTGCCACGCTTGGGCGAGTTGAAGGAGCGTCGGATTGTTGTTTTCGAGGGACCAGATAACGCCGGGATTTTTGACAAGTTGCAAACCGAAGCGGAAAAGCGCAATCAATTCGTGCGGGAGTCAGAAACAAAGCCCGGCCAGCGGTCTTCTGCTCTAAACCGGCAATCGTCCGGAGAATTGTTCCTGTTTGAAAAAGGGGGCGATGCTCTCGACGACGCTCGCAGAGTGCAACTATCCGACGAAATTCGGACGGGAAAACTTTATGCATTTGTCGAATTGCCGTCAGGACTGGTCGACACCAAAAGCAAACAAGCGGCTCAGTTTTTTGCACAAGATGCCAGTATTTCCGAAGCCCGCGGTTGGCTGACGCAGATGCTAACATCCCTTGTTCGAAAAGAAAGACTCAGCCAATCGTTTGACTCGATGCAGATCGACGCCATCAATCGGGCTGAGGCACCGGTGTCGGTGACGGCCATGGGGCTCTTTGACAAAACGGCTGCCGGCGACGTGAAAGCTGCGGAAGAGAAAAGTGAAATCGTTGATATTTTAATGCCGCTCGCGTTCAT
>JBEBGH010000638.1:0-1634 GCA_040081565.1 Pirellulaceae bacterium | reverse complement strand
GCAGTCGGGTAATCTGAACAAGAACACGATCGTTGCGCTGTCGGCGAAAGCGAAAGAGCAGGTTGATACCGCAAAGCTGCCAGAAGGAGGCTGTGACCCGGAGAAAAATGCCCGCTACTTGATAAGACGGGACATAAGGGGGCAAGCTGCTCAGTTTCTTAACGAGGATATCGACGACGTGTGGGACATTGAGCAGCTCAGACTACTGGCCGAAGGATCCCAGTGGGAGCAAGTCATCACCCAGGCGACTCAATTCATCGTCAAGACCCGAGGAAGGACTCGGTTGATTGACAAGGGGGCCAACCTGATTTCGAAGGCACTGAACAAGTTCGAGGATGACCTCAAAACGACGGAGATTGCCGCGAACGACAAGCTGGAGGAACACAAAGCCAAGAAAAAAGCGGCAGAGCGTTCCTTGTCACAGTTTGAGAATGCCGCCGATGGACTGGTTCGGCGTTTCGAACAATCAATGGGCGACGTGTCGATGCACGGTGAAGGAGTAGGAGGCAAAGTGCAGGACGAATTGCACAACCGTCTTCGCAAGGGAAAGAATGCGCTCCTGCGCCGGCTCGAAAAGGCGATCGACGCAGCGGATCAGGAGCGACAAGTAAGGGGTGCCATCAGAAAAGAGGCCTCAGATTGGATGCAGAGCGTCATCACCGGTTGGCAAGTGGATGTGCGAGCCGGCCAATCGCCCGCCATGCGAGATTTTTACAATGGAACACTCCGTGGCGTAGAAACTGATATTCGGCGACTGCTGGAGGAGGCCATCGGCCAAGGCGAAGGATTGCTGAGGCCCGTGGATTTTGAAATTCCGAAACCGAGCGAGCATTTGCTCAATGAATATCAGGCTGAGCCCATGAAGAGATTTGCCAGTATTGATTATCTTTTCGATACACTTGAGAAGTTAGTGATCTTTAGGCCGATTCGGGACGGCTACGAAGCCCTGCGGCGCTTTATCACTGGAAATCCCTTTGACCGCAACGCATGGAAGAAGCGGCTGAACGACTATCTAGAAGCGCTGACCGCAGCTTTCGAAGATGGAATGGTGGAGAAAATAGCGCGGGATTTTCTCAAGGATTACCTAACCGCTGTGGTCGCATGTATTGACAAGTCCAAACAGAATCTCCGCGAAGAGTACGAGTCACGCCTTAAGATTCGGGAGGCGGATCTCGCCAGGACCGAGGAGGAACGCCGTGCCATGGCCAAGCATGCTAAAGATATCCGTACACGCGTCATCAAGCCTTTCCAGAACAGGTTGGAAGGTTTTGTCGAAGATGCCAGGCGCACGATGCAAACGAACCTTTCATCTGAGAACGACGATCAAGCTGAAACGCTCGCCTAGCCGACACCTCTTGAACACAAGACGCTTTGTTTCGAGACGTCGCTCCTCATGAAACGCCTTCCCCAGATTGCCGTTATCGGCCTTTTCCAGTCTGGAAAATCCCTGATTGTAAACGGCATGCTGGGAGGTGCCTGCCTGCCCGTGGGTTCCGGGCTCCGCACTACGCCTTGCGCAATCAGGTGCTCATACGGCACGCTCGACTGCTTTGAGGTAACAGACAAGAACGGACGGAAAATCCTTGCTGGCCTTCCCCATCTGAATGGCACAGACGGGCTTGGTGCTTCGGGTC
>JBEBGH010000637.1:0-1636 GCA_040081565.1 Pirellulaceae bacterium | reverse complement strand
CCACCTGCGTCTTGCGGCGCCCAACGGCTATGACTCGAATGCCACGAGCCTTAGCGAGTCGAACAAACATGAGTCCGATTGGACCCAAACCGATGACTGCGCAAGTATCGTCAGCTTCCAGGTTGGTCTCTTCGAGCCCGCGCATCACGCACGCGAGCGGCTCCGACAGCGCCGCGTCCTGGTAGCTCAGATGATCGGGAATGACATAAGTATTCTTTTGGACGATCCGGGCCGGAATACGCATGTACTCGGCGTAAGCTCCATTGTTGAAGAGCATGTCGTCGCACAGATTCCGATTTCCTTTTAGGCAAGTGCGGCAAGCGCCGCACGGAGCCGAATTCGCGGCTACCACGCGGTCTCCGGGCCGGAACGCGTCGACGTCGGGCGCCACGGCAACAACGTCGCCCGCCAATTCGTGACCGAACAGCGCTGGTGGAACAATCATTCGGGCGTGGTATCCGCGGCGATAGACATTCACATCTGTGCCGCAGGTCAGAGCGGCTCGAACCTTGACAAGGATGTCTCCCTGCTGAAGGCGCGGAATTTCCACCGGCTCGATCTTCACATTTTCTCGGCCGTGGAGCACTGCCGCTAACATTCTAGATTTCATGAGAACGTCCCTTTCAACAGGAGATGATCCTGCCCAATTTGTATGTGCCCCTTAGGGCGGCAATGTGCCGCAGAGCAAAGGGTCAAGGCGCGGCAACTTGATACCTCAATTGCCCGCATCCGGCCTCGAACTCCTCACGTCGAACTTCACGTGTGCGCTTCCGACCAATTGGGCTGCTGTTTTTTCAATCCACGCCTTTCCCCGTCAGAAGAAGCGCTGCCAGTAAGAGAGGTGGTCCCGTGCCGGGTTGAGATCTTGATTCGTTGTAAGTCGCGGGACGGAATCCTCCGGCGTAGGGCTCGATAAATGCGTGCGGTAGCGCTCAGGTCTGCTACTCGGTCGCTCAACGTTTCCGCTGCCCTGGCGCTCTGGCGAGCTTGCTCCGCTTCAATACCCGTGGTGTTCTCATCGGGCTCCTGCTTTGCCGATGGATCGCCACCGCAGCCACTGAGGACGAGAGTCAGCACGAACAACCCGCCAACCACTTGTTTGGCTTCGGCCCCGATCTCGCGAGCGCTGAAACGACGTCTTAAGTCAATGCCCATCTTAGACTCCCGGATGCATTTTGAGGACCATTCGAACGTGTGAATTGAGCAGCAGTATTCTCAAGACGGTTTCAAGCCTTGGATCTTGCTTCTATCGCCCTCCGAAGCGAAAGACAAATCCAACGGTAAACTGAACGTCATTGAGCGTTCGCCCAACCTTGACTGACCCGCTTGTGAGTGGCGGGACGTTCGCGAAGGTCGCCGAGTAGCGGCCCACTACATCCCGCACATCGAGACGCAGGGCAAACCGGTCGCTCAACAAGTACTTGACTCCTCCGCCAAAATTGCCTGTCACCGCCGTTTGCTTGCGGTCAGGTCCGCTTTCGCTCAGATTGCTGTTTAGATTCGCCGTCGTGCCGTCGATTTGTCCAAGCTCAAGTCCATACCTGCTCCCCCCGATACCTGCGGTTGCATAGGGCACGAAACGTTCGCGCAGCGGCGAGAAATGATACAGATAGTTCCCGCTGAACGATAGCGGGTT
>JBEBGH010000636.1:0-1636 GCA_040081565.1 Pirellulaceae bacterium | reverse complement strand
CTTTCACATTCGAGTTCAGGGTCTTTGTTCGTTTTTTGATCGCACTATTTTCTCAAGGCAATTCCCAATTCGCGGAGTTGCCGTTCGTCCACGATATTTGGTGCATCCATCATCAAGTCTTGCGCTCGTGTTGTTTTTGGGAACGAAATACAGTCGCGGATGTTATCAAGTCCCGCGAACAACATGACAACGCGGTCGATTCCCAGGGCGATGCCGCCATGCGGAGGTGCACCGTACCGTAGCGCGCCCAGCAAGAATCCAAAGCGATGTTCGGCCTCCTCAGGACTCATCCCCAGCAAGGCGAAGACACGTTGCTGCACGCCATTATCGTGAATTCGGATCGTTCCTCCCCCCGCCTCGAAACCATTGATAATCAAGTCGTAGGCTTTGGCTCGTACGCCCGATGGGTCCTGCTCCAATTTGTCGAGGTCAGCATCGAGCGGAGCGGTGAAGGGGTGATGCATCGCGGCCCAGCGATTTTCTTCCGGGTCGTGAGCAAACATCGGGAACCGGACCACCCACGAAAAATTCATCGCCTGCGGGTCGTAGAGCTTGAGTTCAGCTCCCAGTCGTCGTCGCAAACCGTGCAGGACGCGACAGGAATTTTCCCAGTTGTCCGCTACGAACAGAATCACGTCGCCGGTTGCGGCATCCAGTTGTTTTTTCAACTCGTCGAGCTGAGCGGCGGAAAAATTCTTGGCGATTGCCCCGCCCCAACCCTCTGCTTCAAGTCGCATCCACGCCAGTCCCTTGGCACCGAAGTCGCCTTGAACAAACGCAGTAAGTTCGTCGATTCGTTTTCGCGAGAACGCCTCGGCTGCACCTTTCACATTGATAGCTCGTACGAAGTTGCCGGCATCTGCCGTGCCACGAAACACGCGAAACTCAGTGGTCTTGGCCCATTCCGTGAGATCGACGATTTCCATGCCGAATCTCAAGTCCGGAGCATCGTGGCCGAACCGTCGCATCGCTTCGTCATAGGTCATGCGGGGCAACGGGAGTTGCAGGTCGAGGCCGAGGATCTCCTTCGCCAAATGTTTCATCAAGCCGTCGATCACGCCCATGATGTCGTCTTCTTCAACGAACGACATCTCGATGTCGAGTTGAGTGAATTCAGGTTGCCGATCGGCTCGCAAGTCTTCGTCGCGAAAACATCTCGCGACCTGAACGTAGCGATCGTAGCCGGCGATCATCATCAACTGCTTATAGATTTGGGGCGACTGAGGCAGAGCATAGAATTGGCCTGGGTGAACGCGGCTGGGGACCAGATAATCGCGGGCTCCCTCCGGCGTGCTACGGCCGAGGATGGGAGTTTCGACATCGATGAAGCCTTGTTCCTCGAAATAATCACGAATCTTCTTGGTGATTCTGCTGCGTAACATCAGCGATTTTTGCATCACTTCTCGCCGCAAATCGAGGTAGCGATAACGCAATCGGTTTTCCTCGCTGGGGGCCTCAGGGGACGAAGGCAGGAACGGTGGCGTCTTGCAATCGTTGAGAATTTTTAGCGCCGTCAGCGAAATCTCGATTTCGCCAGTCGCCATCTGCGAGTTGTCTTGGCCCAGCGGACGTTTCGCAACGGAGCCCGAAGCCTGAATCACATATTCAAACGACAACTGAGAAACGGTTGCCAGAA
>JBEBGH010000635.1:0-1640 GCA_040081565.1 Pirellulaceae bacterium | reverse complement strand
ACTCCTGCATGTGCTTTGCGCCCAAGCGATTGAGGCCCCAGTTTTTGCACATCTTTGCTTGCACGAAATACTGATTGATGGCCGTCAATTCGACCGTGAGCCCTGCGTTCAATGCGTCAATGACTTTTTGATTTCCCTGCATGATATTCCCTCGTTGATCGTCCCTGGAAAACGGTCGCGTAAATGACAGATCGGCGACGAAGCGACGGATTTTAGTCTTCCGGAACAGTTGGTCCATCAAACAACAGCAGGTTCGTCCAAGTTTGGGCTAACTGACACGGCGTCACATCGCGAGAGCGAGTCTCAGGTTGCTTGAACGCTCCCTTGTTTGATCTTACGCGTCGCCGGGTTCCAGAGCTGCAATGAAAGGCAAATGCCGATAATCGTCATTGTAGTCCAATCCGTAACCGACAACGAAACGGTCGGGGATCTGAAAACAGTGATAGTCGGGCTGAATATCGACTTTTGATTTTCCTGTCTTCCAAAGGAGCACGGCAGATCGGATGCGACGTGGTTCGTGGGCTTGGACGGTCGAGTGAAGTGCGGAAAGTGTGGAGCCCGTATCGAAAATGTCATCGACCAGCAGTACGGAGCGATTTCGAATATCGGGAAGCAAAGAGTTGTTGATCCGCAATTCAAGCGGGACAGTCGTGGCTCCTCTATAACTTGAAGCCTGAATTAGGCCAACTCGATGTGGAAGATCGATTGACCGGATCAGATCGGCTAAAAATACGATGCTGCCTGTCAGAACTCCCAATACAGTCAGCGGTTCATCGCGGAATTCCGTTGCGATTTGCTTTCCTAGCGAAGCAACCGCAAGGCGAATTTCCTGCTCTCCGATTAATGCTTGCATCATGGATCGTCCCGGGGGCGGCAGATTGAGTCGAACGCGCCAAAATTTACAGTGCTCACTGGCAGCACGACAGGGCATTGGCTCAACTGGCGAGCGGACCAAGGATTCGGTTGCCATACGTGTTCGGTTTTATGAGGAGTCTGGTGTGAGCGTACGCGTAATGATCCGCTTTTGCTGCACTTGTGGCTTTGGCTGACTTGCCGAACAAATCGCGGAGGCGGTGCGTGTAGAATTCGGGCCGATTGTTGAACGCCAATCGAGCCATTGGGGTTGTTTTCGGGTCGAATTCGACGGAATTGTAGTTTTCAATCGCTGAAAAACTCGGTGGTAGTTGGATCGTTTGGATTTCAGTCGCTCACCCCCCAACGGGCAAGATTGTTGAGCTGGTTCGGAATCGTCTCAATTTGTTATCGGTAGATGTCTTGAACGGTTAGGGGTTAGATATCGGTCTGGTCTGCAACCTCCCTATGTGAGGCTCGTCCTGTTGGGTCAATCCTCTCTAAAAACAGGCATTGTGTCGAAATTTCGGCCTCAGTTCGGTTGAGTCCGCCGACGTTTCCCGCCACACTATACCCCTTCACTCGGACGGCTACGCCACGAGTGGGATTGTATTTGCTCAACTCATTGCGGTCGGCCTGTTGTCCGAACGTGGTGATGATCGGTTTGACCAACGTTGGGTTTGTTGTTTGTTACAAGGAGCGACGAGTGTCGGTTCGCATTCGCATGACAAGATTGGGGCGGAAACACCGGCCCTTCTACCGGATCGTGGTGATCGATCGCCAGAAGG
>JBEBGH010000038.1:0-23317 GCA_040081565.1 Pirellulaceae bacterium | reverse complement strand
GTTCAGTCCAAGAATATGCTGGTAAAGTTCTTTGTCTTGCATAAACGTTCTCCTTGGCGGAGAATTCTAACAAACCCACGAAATTACCGGATGGACCGATTTTTCCCAGGCCGTCATGGCAAGTTTCTTTTTGCGCGCCGGGGAAGGCCAATACGAATTGCATGAGCCTCGGGACCTTGCCCGTTTATTGGTGACCATGGCTCGAAACAAACTGGCGTCGAGTGCTCGAAACTTGTTAAGCGAGAAACGGGACAGTCATCGCCGGGAAGTCGATGTCCATTCCCTCGAGATGGCCCCCGACATTTCGGAAACACCAAGCAGCGCCATCACGATGCTGGAGCTTGTCGCCAAGGCTCGCGGTCAATTAACTGAGGAAGAACGAGCAATCGCCGACTTGCGGGGCGAGAACAAATCTTGGGACGAAATCGCCGAGGCTCTTGGCGGCACACCTCAAAGTCGCCGGATGCAGTTGTCCCGTGCGTTGGACCGCGTCACGGCGTCTTTAGGAATCAACGACAATTGATAAAGTGCATTGCTCATTGATCCAATCCAAGGTCGTTCGCCGTTCGTGAAAAAGACAGGAAATATTGAATTTGAAAATTTTTTGTGCGTTCCTGTTTTTTTCGGCGATATGGTAATGGGAGAAACTGCCGACTTCGTGCAAATTTCCGTCGATTTCATGAAAAATGAATAAGAAACAGAACACGAACAAAGATCACAACTTCGAGCCCGGTGGGCATCCGTTGTTGGATTCTAACGTTCCCGGCGCTCGGCCATCGGGGATGTCGATCTTGCTCGAATTCAAAAATCGACGCCTCGCTGGCGAAAAACTAAGTGCCCGGCAATTCGTGTTGGAACCCCACGTTCCAAACGATCCAGAACTCATCGTCGACATTGCCTTTGTCGAATACCTGGAAGCGGAAAAGCAAGGCGAAGCGAGCGGGGTCATCGATCGACTTTGTAAACAGTTTCCCGAACACGCTCCAGAATTGCGGCGGCAGGTCGATTTTCACCAGGCGTTGTCGCATCATCCAGAATCTTCTCCAAACGAGACGACGGATGAGTCATCGACCTATGCAGATTCTCATGACTCCGCTGCGGATCAAGACACAAAGAAACTCCCTGGCAGTGCGGTTCCGTCCGCCGAACCATCCTCAACGAATCGGCTTTCGATTCCTGGTTTGAATTTACTTAAGCCGCTGGGACGCGGCGGAATGGGTGTGGTTTACCTCGCTCATCAACCCAAGCTCAATCGTAAAGTCGCCGTGAAGTTGCTTCTGGCTGGAGCTTTTGCATCGAGCGCGGTTCAGCGCGGAGGCACAAACAGCCGCTTCCCTTCGCCATCCAAATATCGTTCAAATCGATGAAGTCGGCGAAGCGGACGGGCAACCCTATTTGGTGATGGAGTACGTCGAGGGCGGGACGCTGGAACAATTTCTCAACGGGTATCGTCCTTCGCCGCGCGATTCGGCAGAATTTGTAGCGACGCTGGCCAACGCGGTCCATCAGGCTCACTTGCAAGGGATCATTCACCGCGATTTGAAACCTGGCAATATTCTAATGGCGCGATTGCCTAACGCGTCCAACGAACCATCCGCGCAAGAATCGAGCGAAAAACGGCTCACGGATTGGCTGCCGAAGATCACCGACTTCGGCCTCGCCAAGGTTCTCGATGAAGAAAAATCGCTCGCGGGCCCGGCCCTGACGATGGCCGGTGACATGTTGGGCACACCGAGTTATATGGCTCCAGAGCAGGCCAACAATGATTCGGCTGGATCTTGGACGGATGTGTACTCGCTCGGAGCAATTCTCTATCAGCTACTTTCTGGTCGACCACCGTTTTTGGCATCGACTCCTTGGGAAACTTTGCAGCAGGTGCTGGACGAAGAAGTTCCCCCCTTGCCCCGGTCGGTGCCGGTAAACTTGCGAACGATCTGCATGAAGTGTCTGCGCAAGCAACCGTTGGATCGCTACACATCGATGAGCATGATGGCTGGTGATCTGGAACGATTCCTGCAGGACAAGCCTATCACAGCCCGCCCGAGCACTTATTGGGAACGATCTGCCTCCTGGTGTCGCCGAAACAAGACGGTGGCATCGCTGGGTAGCGTGATCTTTGTCGCGCTCTTGACGATTTTAGCGCTCGCGCAATGGAGTCGAAGAGAACTGTCGAAGTCGCTCAAGGAAACCGAGGGGGCTCGGGAACGCGAATCGGTTGCATTCAAGGAGTCGCTGGAGAATCTGTGGGCTTCGTTGATCTCGGAAGCCCGTGGTCAGCAATCATCCGGTCGAGTTGGACATCGAGAAAACTCACTTCAGGCGGTGAATGCCGCCAAGGAAATGATCGACAAATTGGGCCGAACGCCCGAACGCATGGCTGAATTGCGGGACACGGCGGCTGCCTGCTTGCCATTATCCGATTTGAGCAAGATCGCCACCTGGAACGGGCCCCGCGTCTGGAACAACGGCGGATGCGCTGCCGACCCGGACATGAAGCGGGTTGCACAAATTACGATCGACGGGCGGCTGGTCGTCACAGAAAATTTTGGTGCGATTAAGGTTTTCGAATGCCTGGCAAATATTGCCGATCGAGTCATTTTGAGTTCTGACGGTCGCTGGGTCGCTTCATTCGGAAGCGTGATTCGCCTGTACGATTTGCAGCACACTCCACCACTTCTCGTAATGGCTCGCCGGTCCGCGGGATGGTGGGGTTTTACGGAAGCAAGTGACAAGTTAATTGGTTCGGATAATTTGGGGCTGTTCGCGCTCGACCTCGCCACGCGGAAGGTCGAAGGTCAGATACCAGGATTTTTTTCGACGGTGCCATTGGCCATCTCCAGCGATGGTCATCGAGTGGCGCTTGTTAATCGCGAAACGCTATGCGTCGTTGATCTGGCTAAATCGGAGAAGATTTGTGATTTAGAAGTAAATGAATTCATGCCCAATTCACACTGTCTTGCCTGGCATCCGGACGGAGAGCGATTAGCATCGGGCGCGCATGCCGATAGCGCGATCAAGCTTTGGGACGTCGCGAAACGCAAAATTACTCGGCGATATCCCTTTGCACTTAGCTTCCCAATCTTGGCCTTCGACCATCGCGGTCAGGAGCTGATTGTCGGTGCGGCCTGGGGCGGGAACTTGGGCGTCTTTGATGTGGAATCAGAAAAGAAATTACTTTCGTATCAAGCTCCGATATTTGGCCATTTCACATCTTCCGAAAACTCGGGCGTCCGTCTCTGGATGGGCACGTCGAAAGATGAAGCACATGTGTGGGAGATTCAAACACAATCGATCATAAAGAGTTTTGCGACCGAGAACGGATCCAACGTACCCCGAAATTCCGCCGCGTTTAGCCAGAATGGCGACTGGATGGTAATTGCGACGGATTTCGGCATCGAGGTCTTTGATTGCTCAACGATGAAGTTGATCGCTGAATTGCCAATTGGCAGACCTCATTTTGACCGTGTCAGGGTCGATAGCTCGAACAGGCTTTGGAGTTTGCTTGTGGATGGTTGTTTAAGCTGGCAAGTCGACAGTACCGGAATCTCTGCGCCGAAGTTCTATCCCATTTCAGCCGGTACTCTTCCGATCGATATTAGTCACGATGGTGAGTGGATCATGACGAGTGATAATGCAGGTTTACTCAGACTGCAGTCCACGAGCCAACCGGGACGCTCCATTCAACTTGGACATCACGTTGACATCCGCAACGCGTCGTTCAGTCATGATTCTCGATTCGTGGCAACCGGTGGATGGTTCGGATCTGGGGCCAAGGTCTGGAACATCGCGGACGGGAAGGAAATCACCACCTTAAACGTTGGCGAAGAGTGTGATGTCCGGTTCAGTCCCGATGGACGCTGGCTAGTCTCCAGTCCACGTGGCGGAGAAGTTTGGGACACCAGTACCTGGTCACTGGCAATGCAACTCGAGTCACCTGATTCATCAGACACGGGTTTTGGATTTGACTTTTCTCCCGATTCAAAATGGTTGGTCAATTCCCGGTCCAATGGTGCGATCCAGATTTGGAATATGTTGTCGGGCGAAAAGGCTGGACTTCTTCAAGACCCCTATCCAAATCGAATTAGTTGCTTGGCTTTTACTCCTGACCAAAGTCAATTGATCGTCGTTGGCAAGGACGCACCGACGAATATCAAGGTCTGGGATCTTGAACAATTGACCAGCGAATTGGACTCGCTGGGATTGGAGTTTCCAGTAGTCAACAAACATTGGCGTGACCCCCAGATTCGAGGTCCAAAACCTGCCGCCCTTCGTCAATCTTCGCGATTGGCGAACAAATCGGAATTCAAAGTTGAATCGAACGAGATCTATGCCCAACACGTCTTGAAGGAAATTGAAAAGCAATCGCTTCGCGAACTGGGAAACAACAACTGGCGGTCCGGCTTGGACTTACTGGAACAGGCCTGCAATTTGTGTCCGAACGATGCACAAGTGTTGAACAATTTCGCCTGGAAACTGTTGATAGCTCCCATGGAGTTTCGCGATGCACAAAAGTCGCTAAAGTTTGCGAGCATGGCCGTGGAGCTCGACAAACATCCGTCCAATTTTAATACGCTTGGGATCGCCCAGTATCGCTGTGGCGAAATCGAGGCCGCGATCGTGAGCCTGAAGAATAGTCTTTCAAGCCTGCGCCGTAAGGAGGCCCAAGATTTGTACGAACGAGTCTATAGCCAGGTATTGGGCAACCAGTTCGGAGCAGCACTGGAAACTGTGAAGGAGAGCCTCAACGGTATCGACGACCCTGGTGCCACCTATGACCTCTATGCTCTAGCCAGTTGCTACGCAAAACTCGGTCAAGTTGAAACCGCCAGGCGATACCTCGACCTTGGAGTCGCTGCGCAAGCAAAATATTCGGCACAATATTCGCCCGCCATGGTTCGGGAGTTGGCAATATTTAGGGCCGATGCCGAAAACCTGATGCCAGCGCAATCCCTCAAAGCCACGCCGAAAAGCAATAAAAAAGACCGGTAACACGGCCAAGACTGCGGAATTCTCGCTGATTGCTGCGATTGATCTGCACCGCAATGCCCCCACTCATCGACTCTCGATGAAAGCAGTTTATCTAAGAAAAATAAATTCTGCAGTTTGATTGTGCGTTTCCGAATTTTGCCGCGATATGAGTGCAGGACGAAAGACAAACAGCTTTTGCCTGGTCGGCGATCGAAAGCCGTCCAAAACACTTTGTCCCGGATCGTGGACCATAACCGCAAAAATAAAGGTGCCGTATGAAACGAAAATCAATCAAATCCTGGTTTCGAAATCGAGTTCCTTCGCAAAAAGCAAAACGCTCGCGGACGAGTGGTCGCGAACGAGCACTCACCTTTCAGCGGCTTGAATCCCGCCAATTGATGGTGGGTGACCTATTGTGGGCGCAGGGAACCGGCGGCGTCGAAGATGATCAGGGGCACGGCGTTGCTGTAGATGTGGCAGGGAATGTTTACACCACAGGTTACTTTGAAAGGACCATTGTGTTCGGTCAAGACCCCTTTTTCGCCCTAACCAGTAACGGAGGAGAAGATCTTTTTGTAACAAAAACCGCCCCTGACGGAACCGTGATTTGGGCACGGTCGATCGGCGGATCAGCATCCGATCAGGGTAATGCGATAACGGTAGATAGTGTAGGCAACGTCATCATTGGAGGGAAGTTTTCCGGGACGGTTGACCTCAATCCCGGTTCAGCGATTGCGTCGCGCACAAGTGTTGGGACATCAGACCGGTTTTTGTTGAAGCTCGACACCAACGGAAACTATGTTTGGGACCGTCATTATCGTGATCCGGCGTTGATGACCATCGAGTCCGTAGCTCTGGATGCAAGCGGCAACGTATTTGCAACCGGATATTTCGAGGGCACGGTCGATTTTGCCCCCGGGGTTGCTGGTGGTGACCTGACGGCCGTCGATCATGATGGCTATATCGTCAAGGTGAACTCTAGTGGCAACTATGTTTGGGCACGACAGATTGGCAATACCGGATTCGACGCTTCACACGCCATTACAACCGACAGTGCAGGCAATGTTTTCACAACGGGCGTGTTCTCTGGTGCGGTCGATTTTGATCCCGGCGCGGGGACGTCCATTCTGTCTAATTCACTTCAGCCCGATACCTTTGTCTACAAATTGAATGCGGGCGGCAATTTCGTTTGGGCCAAACAATTCCTCGGCAATCGTTTGCAGGGCGGGTCCGCGATTGACGTGGACGGTCTCGGAAACGTGTATACAGCCGGGGGTTTTGAAGATACCGTCGATTTTGATCCCGGCGCGGGCACGGCTAGATTCAACCTCACGAGTTCGGGCAACTCCGACGTATTTGTATCGAAGCTCAACTCAAGCGGTAATTTTGTATGGGCCAAGAAAATGGGTGGTAGCGGCGAAGATCTGGCTACCGGCATGGCTGTGGATTCAAGAGGAAACGTTTACACAACGGGCACGTTCGAAGGCACCAGCGACTTCAACCCTGGCACAGCCCGAACCGATTTAACGAGTTTCGGGGGTGTTGACGCTTTCATTTCCAAACTCAATGTCGATGGAAATCATGTGTTTTCCAGACAACAGGGTGGTGCCGGAAATGACTTTGCAAATTCCTTGGCCTTGGATGATTGGGGCAATATTTTGACAACAGGTCATTTTGAGTCCACGGCCGATTTTGACCCCCGCGGTGGGAGACTGGACATTACATCCAATGGAACCACCGATATCTTTGTTTCGAAACTGACACAAGAAATCGTCTATCATGCATCTGAAACTTCCAACAGATTTGAGTTGCGCCGCAACGGCACCACTCTGGAACTGTTAGACCGGGTTTCGATGACTGTTCTCGTCACAAGACCTTTGTCTCAAGTATATGGCGTAAGAATTCTGGACGGCGCCTATGAATTGACCATCAACTACAACTTTGGCGGGCAATTCTCGCTCACGAATGGGCTCGAATTCGTCGGACGGTCTTCGTTGACTGATTCGATTACGGTGCTGGGAACAGGCACGGAAAATGTTGGTTACGTTCCAAGTACAACTTATGGAAATGGCTCGATGACGGTCAGTTCCGGAGTCGATTCGTTGGCCACGATCTCGTTCTCCAGAATTGAAAATGCAAAAGTCTCGAGATTGAACTCGATTTATTTCGTTTCGCCGGGTGGGGCCGATTCAATGCGGTCTACTTTATCGACGGGCCATGCTGGAAGTACGGCATCAAGAATCTCTGGAACCAGCGGCGGCAGCCCAATCGTTCCTTTGACATTCGACAACGTTGCGTCGGCTACGCTTGACCTTGCCTCCAGAGATTCGGCGAGTTCCTCCGCTGACCAGTTCACGTTCCGGGCTGGTGGATATTCGGCCGCAGGTTTGCGGACGTTGGATGTTTTCACAGGAATGGGTGACGATAATTTGACCGTCTACGGAACCAGTCTGAATTTGCCAGGTGGAGGTGCCTTCACCTATCATGCTGGCGATCAAGCAGACGAATTGATAATTTCGGGCGACACTAACCAGAACCTTAGAGCTTCGGCTGTCGACATGGGACCAGGTACCGGTTCGCTCCGATTCAGCTCATTGGAGAAAGCAACTCTGATTGGTGGAGCTAGTGCAAACACATTAAACGCTGCCGGATTTGGCGGCACAACGAAATTGTACGGCGAGGGAGGAAATGACTTCCTGTTTGGCAGCTCTCAAGCAGATATTCTGTACGGTGGCGAAGGCAACGATATCATTGCTGGCGGTCTGGGAAATGACTCCTACCAAGGTCAGGGAGGATCGGATGTTTACAGTCTGACGGGTTCAGCGGCAGCTGACGACTTGCGGTTGACTCGCCTCAACTCAACCGCCGCGAGTTTTGTCAGAAAAAATCGAGGCGCAACAGTTGCTCTCGAAACAGATTTGTTTGTTTATGACAGCAGCGATGTTTTTGACATCAACGCCCTTGCCGGCAACGACTTGATCAGCATCGATCTTGCATTTGCGAATTTGGGATCCGTTAATGGCGGCACTGACACGGACACCTGTACCGCCCCGTCATCCTGGACAAGAATCTCCTGCGAATTGTAATTTCCAAGCCCCCAAGTCGAGCCTTAAAACAAGGCGTTAGTCTGGGTCAATGGCCCGGAGCTAACGCCTTTTTTTGTTGATGGCGTGTCATCGGTACGCCATGGACAGTCGCGCCCTCTCGTGTGTCGCCTGATTTTTTTCTTTTTCTTGTTCGTTTGTGTTTCCCGCCGCGATATGGGAGTGAGGCCAAAATCCGGATTCAGCAATTGCAGCTGAAAACCGACCGGTGGCAAGGCCTCGGACCTCGGGACCTTCCCGCACAAACAACTTCTATTTCAGGAATTCACAACGATGAACGCGAAAATGTTTCTGGCAATCTGGTTTACGATTTTGTTTATTTGTCCTCAAGTTACTCAAGCCGATGGAAATATCTCGGTGTCGGTAAGACGTGGCAATCTTCGAATTAATGGTAGTCGCGCAAATGACCAATGGGTGATGATTACGCCGACCACGGTTCCGAACCGTTACATGTTGGCAGTAAATGTGGGAACAACGCTTAATGGTGTTAATCCTTTGTTTGTCGATGGAGTAACGGGTGACATCGATATTCGCATGACTTCGCTCAATTCAAAAGTAATCGTCTCGGACGGCGATTTCATGTGGATTACGGTAAATGGCAACTTGAATATCACCACTTCAAGTCGCGATTCCAGTGCGATTTTTTTGGATACGGTCATTTGCAATGAGAATATCTCCATCTCAACTGGCAATGGGCCGAATACCGTGATCGCGTCAAACTGCGCATCGCAAGGCAACTTCGATGCACGTTTGGGGGGCAGCAGCGATCTTTTTTACGCCATTCAATGCCGTGGATTTTCGTTTAGCGTCAATGGTGGATCAGGCGACGACTTTCTATACCTTGGGGAATGCCGTGCCGAAATGGATATCGAAATGCGCGGCGGCTCCGGTAATGACCTATTCGGCTTAGAGTTCCCCTACTTGAATCCAACGGAACTCGACGGCGGGTCAGGCAACGACCAATACCTTTCTCCTAGTGGATTACCCAATCTTGAAACTCGTCGAATGGAAGGCGAGTTCCCTGGAGCAGTTGATGATTGGATTACGCTCGCGCTCTTTAGCAACGAAACATTTTTTCCGAACTTCATACTTTGGGATATTTTGCGCCTCAGCCGCTAACAAACAATCGGGTTCGGACAGCCTGTCCCGGAAATAATTTCGACGCTTACTTTTCAGGACCGGAAAGTGTTCTTGCGATGAACTTTAGGAGCGACTGAGATCCAGTGCAGAAGGTACTGAACCAGTCGCTCCAATTTTTGCGCGTCAAATATCTTCAAATTTTCAGGGATTGGATAGCCGGATGCTTTTTCATTTTGACTCCGGCTTGGTAGAATTTCCGATAGATTGGTCATCCATCGGTAAAATCGCAAAAGTCAAATTTCTATGGGTCGAAGTTTCGAAAATCGTAAGGCGTCTATCTTTAAGACGGCCGGCCAGAAGTCCAAGTTGTATTCGAAGTATGGCAAGCAAATTTATGTGGCCGCCAAAAATGGTGTCCCCGATATTGATGCCAACCCGAGCCTGCGTTTGCTGGTCGAAAAAGCCAAACGGGAGCAGGTGCCCAGCCACGTTATCGAAAAGGCCATCGACCGGGCAAAGGGCGCGGGGGGCGAGGATTTTGTGACCGCACGTTACGAAGGCTTTGGGCCCGGTGGCTGTTCTGTCATCGTCGAATGTCTGACCGACAACAATCACCGCACCATCAGCGACGTACGAAACTGTTTTACGAAAACGGACTCGAAGCTTGGTGCGCCCGGTTCCGTAATCCACCTCTTCGATCAAATGGCCGTCCTGGCTTTCAAGGGCGATGATCAAGACGCCGTGTTGGAAGCGATGCTCGCGGCCGATGTCGACGTGGATGATGTGGAGAGCAAGAACGGTCTGTTGACTTTGTTTGTTCCTGCCGGGGAGTTTTACAAGGCCAAACAAGCGTTGCTCGACGCGTTTCCTAAAACTGAACTGGAAGTTCAGGAAATCCACTTCCTTCCCAAAACGACGACGAACATCAGTCCCGAATATCAGCCCGATTTCGAAGAGCTGATGAACTTGCTAAACGATTGCGACGATGTTCAGGAAATCTATCACAACGCGATCCTGCCAAGCTGAAAGTCGGCTCTGGCCAATTTCTCAACTAACGAAGTCAATTGCGCCGTAATGTTCTCAATCCTCGTTGAAGATTCCGGATTGAAAATACTTGGCACCCGAGTCGCACATCATCGTAACAACGGTAGCGTTTGGACCAAGCCGGTGGGCAACGCGTAACGCTGCGACAACGTTGGCACCCGTTGAAGTCCCCGCCAGAAGCGCCTCTTCGCGGGCCAATCTTCGAACCATCTTTTTCGCTTCGTCTGTCGAAACGGTCGCGATGGCGTCGACTACGCCAGGGTTCCATAGCGGTATCACAAAGCCCGCGCCGATTCCCTCGATCTTGTGCACACCCGTCGATTGGCCAGAGAGCACAGCTGATTCGGCCGGCTCCACTGCTTCGATGTGAATTCCGGATCGCTTGTTTCGCAAACATTCGGCGACCCCGCGCAGCGACGCCGCCGTCCCGACACTGTGCACAAAGGCATTCAATTCGCCTTTCGTCTGTTGCCAAATCTCTTCACCCATCGCCCGGTACGCACTGAGTTGGTCAGCATTGTTGAGTTGATCAGTCCAGAATCCGCCCGTCCGCTCGCGAATCTGTCTGGCGGTTTCAATCATGTTGCGAGTGAGTGTCGCGTCCATACCGCCGTTCACACTGGGCACCAACGTCAGCTCAGCTCCCAGGGCCTGCATGTGCTGACGTTTCTGCAAACTGAACGCGTCGGATGTAACGATGTGCAACGGATACTTCTTCGCCGCACAGACCAACGCCAGCGAAACCCCGGTACTTCCTCCCGTATATTCAACGACATTTCCGCCGCTCTTTAGTCTTCCATCCCGTTCCGCCGCGGTGATCATGGCCAGTGCCATTCGATCTTTCATGCTGCCCGTCGGGTTTTCGCTCTCGATCTTGAGCAAAACTCTGGCACACTTGTCCGGAACGATGGTTCGAAGCTCAATCATTGGCGTCGATCCAATTCGTTCCAGGATGGAAGAATGAATTGAAGTTCTTTCGAACATAAGAATTTCCAAAAGCTCGAAATCACCCGAACCAAAACCGTTTACAATATTGCCTATTCGTACTTCGCCATCAATCAAGCACCCGAGTCTATTCTCATGAGATCGCAGTCAAAAAACAAAAAACAGTTTTGGGATTTTGGAATAGGCGGCCAATTTAAATTATTGGCGGCTACATTTTGCCTGTTACTGGGCGGATACTTGACTGCTGCCGCAGCAACTGTGACTCGGGAAGTTACGGACGATCAAACCAGCGACCACAGCCAGCCCGTCCAGGTCTACATCATGCTCGGTCAGTCCAATATGTTGGGCTTCGGTCGCGTCGGTCCCAAGGAAACAGTGGGCTCGCTCGAGTATTTGGTCAAGGAAAAAAGTCGCTATCCACATCTGGTCGATGCCGGCGGGAATTGGGTCACTCGCGAGGACGTTCGGTATGTGCACGTGATGGATCAGCGCGGCGTCGATTTCAAAGACTTGGAAAAATTTCAAACCGTTCGTAACGAGTGGCTGGCGCCGAAGGGTTCCTTCGGCCCCGAACTCGGATTTGGTCATGTGATTGGAGACTTTCACGATCAGCCCGTTCTGTTACTGAAGGCCTGCATCGGCAACCGCAGTTTGGGATGGGACTTGCTCCCGCCCGGCAGCGCACAATTCGAGCACGACGGCAAAATTTATGCGGGCTACAAAGATGTGGCCAACTTCTGGGAAAAAGGAGCCGAACCCAAACCGGTTCCGTGGTACGCCGGTCGGCAATACGACGCCGACACCAATCACGCCAAAATCGTGCTTTCGAAATTGGCCGACTATTATCCCGGCTATCAAGGCCAAGGCTATGAGGTCGCCGGGTTCGTGTGGTGGCAAGGACACAAGGATCAGAACGCCGCGCTGGCGGGTCGCTACGAACAAAACCTGGTTCACATAATCAAGACGCTTCGCAAGGACTTCAATGCTCCCAATGCCAAATTCGTGTTGGCGACCGGTTGCGGGAACCCTGGTCGTGAAGGCTTCGGTTTGCAAATCGCCGAGGCCCAGCTGGCTGTAGACGGCGACCGCGAGAAGTACCCTGAGTTCAAGGGCAATGTGAAAGCTGTTGACGTCCGCGACTTCTGGCGCGAACCCAACTTATCACCAGTCAACCAAGGCCATCATTACAACCACAACGCGGAAACGTACTACCAAGTTGGCCACTCGCTGGGAACGGCCATGGCCGATTTACTGAAAGCCAAGCATTAGGATGATTGAGCTTCGACAAATGAGACGCCACCGCCGTTCTTACTGCGCCGCCCAGTTGTTGACGTCATGAAAAACGAAAGAGATTTCAGTAACGGCTAACTCGACATTCGTCGCCAATGGAATTTCTGGCTTGGCAATGATTTCAGCAGGTTTGCAGATCGGAGTGAGAAAATGCTGATCTACTTTGCTTGGGCTTCTGGAATACTGCTGTTGATCATAATGGTCTGTGCCGCGCGTTGTTGGCGTGATTTGCGCCTCAACTATCGTCGGATCAACGCCAGGGGAAGTCTCATTCCGTCTCCATTCGGCGACATTCAGTATCTCACGGGCGGACGGGGTCCAGCAGTTCTGGTCATCCATGGCAGCGGTGGCGGATACGATCAGGGTGAGTTGATTGCCGAAGCTGTTCTGAATGAGTCGTTTCGCTGGATCGCACCCTCGCGATTTGGTTATTTGAAATCGGACCTGCCCCAGCGGGCAAGTTGGGACGATCAGGCGCACGCTTATGCCCGCCTGCTGGATCATTTGGAAATCGTTAAGGTCGCGGTTGTTGCAATGTCACACGGTGGCCCCTCGGCTTTGCTGTTTTGCCTTCTGTACCCCGGTCGGGTTTCGTCTTTGACATTATTGTCATGCGGTGTCGCCGCGTCTGCTGATCCGGCGCAGGCCAAAGCCAACAAGAAGGGCAAGCTCCTGAAGTTGATCTACCAATACGATTGGCTGTATTGGTTAATTTCAAAAATGTTCAGGCGTCAGTTCCTGGCATTGATCGGCGCTTCCCCGACCGTTGTGGCCAGACTCGCATCCCAAACTCGTAACGATATCGATCGCCTCATTGATTACATGAACCCAGTTGCACCGCGTTCCGCCGGAGTCGCCTTTGACAATGCAACGCCCTTGCCCGGCAACAGAATTGCTGCAATCCAAACGCCGACGTTAATCATTCATGCCCAGGACGATTCCTTACAGCTTTATCACAACGCCGAATTCGCCGCCGCGACAATTCCAACCGCTCGACTCGTAAGCTACGTTCAAGGAGGCCACGTTGTCATTCTGGTAGAACAAGCCGAGATTCGGTCCCTCGTCCTACGCCACATTCGCGATCATTCCGATTAGGCTTTACAAGGTATTGCTTTACAATGTCAGCAACTTCACAAGGTGCCGTCCACCCTGGACAATGTTGAGAACGAGGCGACTTCTAACGAATGGTGACCATGCACGCAATTCATCGCAACACGGCTGAACTCGAAGCGGGTTTGGACTATATCCGTCAGTCCCCCAAGGACGCTGGCGAACTAAAACTGATCGTGCGCCGTCCCGACATCGGACTTCGTGAGGTTCTCGAGTTTGGTGATCTGAATACGGTCGAAGGACTGGTAGGTGACAATTGGCGGGCGAAGGGCTACTCAAAGACGGAGGATGGCCGTGCTCATCCGGAAATGCAACTGAATATCATGAACTCCCGAGCCATCGATTGGATTGCACAATCACAAGAACGCTGGCCATTGGCGGGCGATCAGCTTTACATCGATCTCGACTTAAGCGGACAGAATCTCCCTGCCGGCACTCAACTGGCGATTGGGAGCGCGATCATCGAAGTCACGCCGCAGCCACACACGGGCTGCAAAAAGTTCGTCGAACGGTTTGGTCTGGACGCGATGAAGTTCGTGAACTCGGAAGTCGGTCGGTCGCTCAATCTGCGCGGCATCAATGCCCGTGTCATCAAACCGGGTCGCGTTACCGTAGGTGACTTGGCCACCAAAATTCGCTGAGGATGTAACTCAATTGATCTGGAGAAAACAAAGATGAAAGTCGACGTCTACGATACCTATGCAACATCCGTTAACGGGGCCACGATCCATTTCGATGTCCTTGTTCCCACGGGCACAACCGCTGAAACGGCTTTCAAATTCGCCCGACAGTGGCTGGACCAAGTTGGCTTGGGCGAAGCCGAACTTAAGCAAACCCGTTGCAGCTTTTGCCATACCGAAAACGCAGGAGCCAGAGTCATTATCGATGTTGAACAAGATGGGTATCACATCATTCGAATGGAAGGCTGCCCTAAGCCATAGTTAACTTAGATCTCGCCGTAACCATCAATTTGTCATCCACCGAAATTTCAGCATGAGTTTAGGTAAAACGAAATCTTGGCCGAGACTCTCAGTCATTACTATTGTCCTGTTGCTTTGTCTTGTCGGTGGATGGTTTGCATGGTCGCAAGCCGGTAAGCCTGACCCAGCACTGCAACACTCCCCTTCGTTCGAGGCTCCCGAAAACCTCGTTTCGACCTTGCGCATTCCATTTACCTTGTCGGACGCGAATAACATCTCCATCCGCGCCATGCTGAATGACCAAGAGCCCGTGCAACTGATGTTTCATACCGCGGTAGACTCCATTTCGCTGACCAAAGATGCGGTAGAAAAATTAAAGACCCTCAAGGTCGGCAAATCGATCGATGTTGAGAGCTGGGGCGGGAGGGCTGCGGCTGGCGTCAGTACCGGCAACCGCTTGCAAATTGCCGAACTGGATTGGAAAGACCAAACCATCTTTGTCGATGAATATTCCGGGCCAGAAACTGACGGCAAGTTTGGACCGCATCTGTTTGCGAACAAGGTAATCGAAATCAATTTCGATACTCGCGAACTGGTCATTCATCAGAAGCTGCCAGAGTTTGTTTCGGCTGCAACCTCAACCTATCGGCGGCTGGATTTTTCGCTGGACCACGGGAGCATGTATGTTGCGGGCGAACTGACTGTCGGCGACCAGAAATTTAGCAATCAGTTCATGCTGCACACGGGATTTGGCGGAACGGCCTTGCTCGACGACGAATTTGTGCAAACGCACCAGTTGGGCGACCGACTGAAAACGATTAGTGAACGAGAACTAAAGGATGCTTTTGGCAATGATCTCAAAACGAAAAAGGTCCAGCTAGGGACCCTCGACTTTGGCGGAATACAATTTGAGAATGTGCCGGTTGAAATATTTGACGGGGCCTTGGGAAAACAAAAGATTAGCGTGCTTGGAGGCAGCCTGATCAAGCGATTCAATTTGGTCATCGACTCCCAGAATCATCATCTTTATCTGCAGCCAAATAAATTGTTCGGGTTGCCGTATGGCGACTGATTTCAACTCGCACGATTACTCGGCACGTTACTTGGAAATCTGACGGATCACGAGGTGCGGTCGAAGCTTTTCCAATTTGGCGGGACCAATTCCTGGAACTTCCAGTAGCTCTTCGATGGCTTTGAAAGGTCGCGTCTCGATAATCCGGTCGGCTGTGGCTTCGCCGATTCCCGGAAGTTTCATCAACTCATCCCGCGCCGCCGTGTTGGGGTCCAGCACAAAATCATTCGCCGTAGCCTTCTTGTCCGCCGCCAAACCCAAATCAGCCTCCTCTACCCGTTGTTGACGCCGTTCCTCGGGCAGCGCGTCCCAATCTGTTTTCCCCCAGATTCCAATTCCGCGTTTGGCCGCCTGCAATTCCAGATCGCGCAAAGTTTCTCGATGCTCGCTATTCGATTCACCGGTAGGGGTCACGCGACTCACGCCAAACGCGCGGGCAAGTCCTTCCTCAACCAGAACTCCGGCGAGATCACGACCGTCTTCTAAAAGGATGAATCCGTAGAACCGTTGGTGCTTTCCATCTCCGCGAGCATCTGCATATGCGGTGTAAACCGTGAAGGGCTTCTGCAACAACACTGCGACCCGCTCCGCGGCCGCTTTTCCGAAACCCTTGGCCATTTCAATGGACGCCGCAGCATCGCCAGTTTTGGATATCCCAAAATACCGACGCTGTTCGCGCAATCGCCGCGCATCCGTTTCATCAGTTACATGCCACTCAATGCAGTCGGCCCCGTACAGCCGTAATGTAAACTCGGTTCCATCCGCTGTTCGAACCAGGAAACTGTCGCCGTCCGCCCAAGGGGTCGGCACCAACGCGCAATTCTCCAACTTGGTTAGCGGTTGCTGCGCGAAGCTCGGCAGAACCCAGAGCATTGAAACGATCGCCAATAGGATTAAACGAACCATTTACCAATCGCTTTTTGACAGATCCCATTTGGGATAACTTAAGACAAGACCGACTTCATTTTAGTCCATCATCGGCTGAAGAAGGGGCGAAAAAAGTCTACGACACAGGGCGCACCGGCAGCGTGCAACGGCATTCGTATCTACCGATGTCAAAGATTTTCCACCAAAACATCTTCCCGCTTGATAGACCCGATTCACCATTGATTCGTGACTACCCCAAAAAAAGCTCGTTCATGCAAAGTTCTATTCGTTATATTAGTCTTAGTTCCTCACTTTTGTTCAAACAATTCACTTGCGAACACGTCGATGGTCAAACCAGTACCAACGAAGGCACTTCTTTTATTTGCTGCCGTGACAGCTTTTGGATTTCTGTTTCCGGAGTCGCTCGTTGCCCAAGAATTTGCGGTCGCCCGCAACGCTCAAGAAATCAAAACGGCTGTCATCAAATCGCTGAAACTGTTGGAGACGACGGCTGCGAAGACGGCCGAGAGCCGGTCCTGTTTTACTTGTCATGGACAGGCGTTGCCGGTTTTGGCAATGGCTCAGGCCCAGCAGCGGGGCTTGACGATTGATCAGGAAAACTTGAATCGCCAATTGAAACATACTCATGATCACTTGTCCGAAGGCCGCGCCGATTACCTCCAGGGAAAAGGCCTGGGAGGTCAAGTGGACACGGCAGGCTGGGCGGCGATCACGCTGAAAGCCGGTGGGTGGACCGCTGATGAGGTGACTGCGGCGGTAGCCGAATACTTGCTGAAATACCACGCTGAAAAAGACCACTGGTCGAGCTCCAGCAATCGTCCGCCCTCCGAGGTAAGCGATTTTTCTGCGACCTACGCCGCACTGGTTACCCTTGATCAATTCGGCACGTCCGAGCAACAGCCTCGAATCGCCACGCGAAAAAAGCAAGTTAAACAATGGTTGCTGTCGGCCGAAGCTCGCGATACAGAGGACCAAGTCTTTCGACTCCATTCGCTGCGCCAATTAGCGGTTGCCGAGGAGACGATTTTAGAAAAGGTTCGTGAGCTGACCGCTTTGCAGCGTGATGATGGCGGCTGGGCTCAAACCGCTGAGATGACGAGCGACGCTTACGCGACCTCCACGGTCTTGGTGGCTCTGCAGCAGGCCGGAAAACTTCCCGTTGCAAACCCCGTCTATCAACGAGGGATCGAGTACCTTCTCAAAACACAAAATGAAGACGGCTCCTGGAAGGTGGTTACTCGCAGCAAACCGTTTCAGACTTACTTTGAAAGCGGGTTTCCCCACGGAGCCGACCAGTTCATTTCAACCAATGCCACAGGATGGGCAGTAATCGCGCTGTTGCCCGCGATTCCCCAATGAAACTCCAGATTGAAAACGCCGACGAGTTTCCGAACTTCCCCAGTGTCTTGCGAAAACTGGTCGAAGACGAACTGCAAACGGGAAATGAAGTGATCGAAATTGGACACGGGTTTCCCGCGGCACCTTGCGGAGCCTACATCAGACTTGCACATCCGGTGACCACCAGAAAGCGAGCCCACACCCGAACTGGATTTTTATGATCGCAATTCAAGTTGTTACACGGGCGAGTTCACTGATGCAAACCGACATTTCTTTGTATTGGAACCACCCCGGCCTCCCGAGTCTCCGCCCGATATGCAGGCGATCCGAGCGGCTATCGACGAGGGGTACCCAGTGAGCAGAAACCCGCTTTCAGATTCTGTCGTCGAACGCTTCGTTAGAAGTATGGAAATCAACTACGACAAATGGCGCGAGGGTGAAGGTTACGATCTGGCTTTGTTGGATAACTCCAACGACGACGAACGCCAGAGAATTGAAGACCTCATCCTGCGGCGGTCACCGCTCGATTGGCGAGACATCCAGGCCTTAGCCAAAATCGATTCTCCGAATGGCCGTGCAGCGATGCTCGACGCCTTTGATCATGCAGGTACTCAAACTCGTATGGCCGTTCATCGATACGCGCCTGCACTGTTCACTGAAACACAGCGAATGGAGTCTCTTGTTCGAGCATTGCGCGAGTCAGAGATCTACACGGGTCTGTCTCAGGCCTTGGCGGAGATCGAGGACTTTCATCCACCGGCGATCATTCACGAACTCCTGCAGGGGTTGATGCAAAGGGACGGACCAACGGCATACCATTTTGCGGCATTGCTTTACTTTCTCCATGGAAAAACATCGTCGGTCTGGGATGGGGAAAATCGCCCTTTCTTCCTCAAGTTCAACAACGAAAATTTGACGGAGCGTGAGCAGGCCTTCCGCGAATTGTGTCGCGTGATCGGCGTGGATCCTGCCGTTTATTTGTAGGGACTGAGAGCGGGCAAACCATGGTGAGCGACCTCCCCTGCCCTTATGATTGTTTAATCAATTTTTAACCACACCTTCCGGGAGAGATGTCACTATTTTTTTCCTTCAGTTCATATGTCCGGCGTCCCTAAGTCTCCTTGCAGTTCTGGCGTTCCAGCAACTGGAGTTGAGGTTTGGTCTGCCTAATGCGTTTGGAATCTGGGCCGCAGCAATGGGCTTCGCTTGTGCCGTGGGAACGCTGCTTCTTTGGACCGCTCCGATAGGCAAGATCAGTTGGCAGAATCGCGTTGCCGGTTTCTTGATGCCGTGGGGCGCGCGGCTCAATCATGGCAAACTCTGGCCGATCCCTCTGGTTTCTTGGATCGTTTGGCTGGCCATTGCTGGTGCAAGCGGCCTGCTCTTTCCGTCGTCGGCGAGCGAAGGAATTTTGCCGCCGGTCTGGACGCGAATCTTTTTGCTAGTGGCTTGGATCGTTGACGGCGGCGGATTTCTGTACGTGTTGGGCACGCTCTCACAAAACTTTTCGATGATGTCGAAGAGTAGCCGGTCCCTGACTTTCGCCGCGGCAGCAATTGCGATGATTTTAGTTGGGAGCGTGATTTTATATCGCTTGGGTTCAACCGTAATTGCTCTCGGGGTCGCTGGCGGCCCGCCAACATTTCTGGGAATTTTCTTCGGTTCGTACTTGGGCCTCGGACTAATCGCTGGACGCAACGCTCGCTGGAACTAATTGCCTGTCGCGATAACCAATTTGGCTCGCAGTTTGTTCACATGAATTCGCTTTTGCCTGCTCGTTAACAATTCCGTAACTGAGTTACTCGCAGCTTGTCTCGATCGTAATTGGAGCGGAACGGCGCAAGCCGTCCGGTTTCGGGTTAATCGCATTCACACCGGAGGGCTTGCGCCCTACCGCTTCTAATTCTTGCGGTCTTCCATTAAAGCCCTCCGATGTCAATGTTAGCGGAACGGCGCAAGCCGTCCGGTTTCGGGTTAATCGCATTCACACCGGAGGGCTTGCGCCCTACCGCTTCTAATTCTTGCAGTCTTCCTAAAAATCCTCCGGTTTAAACACTCCCAATTCAACCACCAAACTTCGAACCTCCACCTTCCTGCGCCTCCAACGTATATCGAATCGCCGCTTCTAAGGACTCTTCATCGAAAACGTACCGAACGCTGCCTTTTCGAGTCCACCAATTCTCGCGATATTCGATACCGGAGGGCTTGCGCCCTTCCGCTTCCATTCGATCGCGCCCTTCGGCTTCCTTCAATTTTCGCGTACACCATGCTTTGAACTGGTCACGAACCTGTTCACCATCGTGGCCATTCGCAGTTACGACGACATGGCAATGGTTCGAGCGGCAGTTCACCCCATGAAGATGCCAACCTCGAATCTCACAGTGTTTGACAATTGTGTCTTCGACAACTGCTCGCTGTTCTTCGCTCAACACGAGAGGCTTCTCGGTCATTTGCTCTTTGCACCAATCCGCGAGTAACGGCTGAGGAACGTTTTCACCCTTTTGCCATTTGGTCCACCCTCGCTCGTCACCGGGTAACCAAGTGCCGTAACAAGTCCAAGTTAGGAAATAGGCAAGCGGGTTCGAGTACATGATGGTGGGAGTGTGTAATGTTAGCGGAAGGGCGCAAGCCGTTCGGTGTTGGGTTTTTCTAGTGCATACCGGACGGCTTGCGCCCTACCGCTAACATTCTAAAACCCTTCCGCTTCCAGTCAAAGCGGAACGGCGAAAGTCGTCCGGTGTTTGCAAAAGCACTACGGTGTCGGGTGAATCGAATTCATACCGGAGGGCTTGCGCCCTTCCGCTACCATTGCGTCACGCGATTAAAGGTTCATCTTCGTCCAGGTCGCCGGTGCGGTGCAAGTATCAGCACCGTCGCCACCGTCGACCGTTCCCAAGATCGCAAACGCCATATCGACCGTAATATTGTCGTCATTACCGAGCGCCCGAACCATCACCCGATCGGAGTTGTCGTAGGTGAACAATGATTGTTTCAAAAGAGTTGGTGACCCAGCGGCACGCAGTTCCAGTCGACCAATCGTGGCCGAACTGCGAATCAACCGGAGGTCGTCTTTCTCGTTGGTGCCGTCCAGATTAAAGACATCACTGCCCGATCCCCCATTCAGAAAATCGTTCCCACCCTGACCGTAAAGCTGGTCATTTCCCAATCCACCGATCAAGCTGTCACCGTTGATCGTTCCCCGTAGGGTATCGTTACCGGCCCCGCCGTCCAGGGTAACCGAGCCCAAAAATCCCACCGCAGTCAGTTCGTTGTTGCCTGGACCGCCAGTAAGCGAAGCGGTTTCCAGTTCCGTGAACAAGATTCGCCCACCCGCATCGCTTTGCAGCCGAGCATTGTTCAGTCGGAAATTCGTATCCCCGCTGGCGGCCAACTCATCCGTTCCTGCACCCGCATTAAAGCGGAACTCGCCCCCTGCGACCGGCAGCGACAGCAAAGGGTTTTGCGTCGACACGAGGTCATTCTCAATCCCCGTCGTTACGGTGAAATTCTGTAGCCCGACAGCTCGCAGGCCGTTCAGCTGAATATTCAGCCAATCCCCAGCGGAACCAGGCGAGTCGGCCCAGCCCAAGTCCAGAGTAACATTGGGAATATTAGTGAACGTGAAGGGGACGATCGTCGTCGTTCCACTCGTTCCAAAGAATCTGGTCGCGACTCGCCCGGAGAAATCAGTCGTTGGTACGGCCGTCAAAGTATCCTGTGAACCGATGGTCAATAAATAGAGTGAGCGGAGATCGGTTGCCGTCGCACTTTCAATGTTCGAATAATAAATCGAACCGACAACAACACTCCCTGCCGTTACTGAATATTCGCCTCGCCCCGTTAACGAATAGGGATAGTAAGTCACATCTTCTGTGCTATTGGCCACAACAATGATTTTGTCGTTTCCAGCCGAACCGCCGTTGAAGCGCACTCCGCTGGGCAAAGCGAAAGTCCCTCCGGTCCGATAGTTGACCGTCAACTGGTCGTCTTGCACACTCACTCCGCCGATTTGAGCCCCCATCGCATGTGCCAGTGGTCGGGAAACCAGAACCGAGTTGTTATTGTCATTCACAACTTCCAGATTCGCACCGTTTCTTCGCAAAGTGACTCGCCGCGTCGTTGTGGCATCCGCCTTGTAAACAATGTCTTGAGTCAATTTCGACACGAAAATACCCTGACCACCCGGTGCGGTACGATTGACGACGCCCGCTCTCGGATCAAAGTCACAGGTTCCCCAAAAACTGCCGGTCGTCAAGATGTAGTTGTAATGGTCGAGGGATATGTCAAAGATTTGATCAGGTGCATTGCCGCCCAGTTGCCGAGCCCATACATAGTTCCCTGCCGAGTCTAACTTGGTAATAAAACAATCAACATCTCCGGCCGATACGAGATTGGAAACGGCCGGGCCTGGATTGAAATCGGCGGTACCTTCAAAGTTCCCGCCAACGTAAATGTTCCCTTGCGAGTCGACACCTAACGCGGTGGAAGAATCAAAACCTGAACCACCCATCCGCTTGGCCCAAAGGAAGTCCCCGGTACCAGACAATTTCCAAACGTAGGCATCTCCAGAACCGCTGCTGGCCAAGATATTGGTACCAGTGCCGTAGATGAAATCGGCGTTCCCTTCAAACCTACCGCTTACTAATACGTTTCCGTTTCCGTCGACGGCAACCCGTTTGGCCTCGTGAATATTTACCCCCGTCCCTTCAGTGCTACGAGCCCAGACCAGGTTACCGTTCCCGGTGAGTTTCACAGCGAATACCGCAATGTTCGTTCCGGCGTTGAGATTAAAGATATTTGGTCCTGGGTCGAAATCGACTGTCCCTCCATACGTCCCAACAATCACCGGATTGTTCGCGACATCAATGGCGATGTCCGGTACATGCACGCTTTGATGTGCGGCACCAAATTTCTGTACCCATACAAATTTACCCTCCCAATTAAGTTTCAACACAAAGGCATCGCGATTGCTCGGAGCGACGACGCGAGATGTCACGGGATCGGGATTAAAATCAGTTATCCCGTCAAATAGGCCGACCACAAAGACATTTCCTGATCCGTCAATACTTACTGCATTTGCCTGCTGAATATTTTCACCACCGATCGATCTTGCCCAGAGCAAATTTCCAGTCGTTGAAAACTTGGCAACGTAGGCATCATCATCTTCAACACTGGTTAACTCGACGACTCCGCTGTTCGGATCAAAATCAACTGTGCCTTGAAATTTACCGGTCAGATAGACGTTACCCCAACGATCGACGCTGACTTGTGAGCTTGAATCCCAGCCTGTTCCGCCAAAGCTTTTGGCCCAGAGCAATTCTCCAGCGGGTGAGGTTTTCACCAAGAACACATCGCCGGCTCTGGCCGTCAGTTCTACAACGCCACTGCCAGGATCGAAGTCGAACGTACCGTGAAAAGCACCCGTCGTGTAGACATTACCGGCAAAATCGGTTTGAATCGAACTTCCTTGTCCGCCGCCGCCATTATACGAATCAAAGGTACCTACCGAGAAGAAATCGCCCGCCAACATTTGGCGAGGCTCCAGGTTCGAATACGAG
>JBEBGH010000310.1:0-6639 GCA_040081565.1 Pirellulaceae bacterium | reverse complement strand
AGGGACCACAACATACTTTTTCCTGAAATAGCTGTTCGTTGCCCGTTCGTGATTCTTATAGAGGCCTGATTGGTTTCGTCGGCTCGGGATCATCTGCAATATCGTCTTCTGCAACCGCCCGCCGCCACACCCAAAACATCGAACCGCATACCGAGACGACTCCCATTCCAGCTCCAGCCAATAGTAGCCACAATCCGTATTGTTGGTACCAAGGCATCTCGCCACCAGCAGCTAAAACGCGAGCATCCAGTTCGGCCACGCGTTGTCGCAATTGCGTTAATTCCTTGTTCGCTTTATTTTGCAAATCTTCGTTTTCGGCGAGTGATTGTTCTAACAGTCTAATGCGTGTGACATGCGAGGAAATCGCGGCGGTATCATGTTCTTTGGCGAGGCGCAGTTCAGCCAGCGTTTCGGCCGATTTCAACACGTTCTCGGGGTCCGCCACAGCGGCGCGCAAAGTTTCAGCCAAAACACTGTTGCGTATTTCCAGTCGTTCGACGCGTTCCAAGATCTGATTTTCATTTTTTCCAGCAACCGTTTTCCCGTCCCTTCCGGAAAGAGTCAATTGCCAAGCAATGACCAGCATCGCAATCATCTGTAGTCCCAACATCACCGGCAGCACCCAATCGAACTTCGATTCGCGTTCGATGATCTGCACGGTTGTTCCCGATGTCGTTGTCTGCTGTCGTGAAGTTCGCATTCCGAGTGTCATGTTCTTTCCTTCGTTGAGCAAAGCCACATATTCATTTAATTCTGGTTCGCGATGCCGATGTGCCGTCAAAAATACCGATTCACAACGGTGGGTTGTCCCCTCCGTCGTCCATTGAAACCAACCGCGGTCGTTTTGGCAGGGATCAATGACCAGAGCCAAGTCGAGCGGTTGATTGAAGAAATTTTTACAGATAAAGTCATCCATCCCAGACAGAAAAACGCCCCAGCCAGGATGCGTGTGATACCAGCCGACCATTTTCATTGACTTCGGCATCCGGTCCCGATCGCGCGTGATTTGCCGCCAAGTCTCATGCGTGAACTTGAAACTACCCTTTGTGGCTTGGTAATGTTGGGCGCGAATGCTGTCCTCAACCACCACAAAGGGTCGTCCCTCGCGATCAACCAACTGGCGGCCCATCAAAACGCCTCCCAGTTCGACGTTGGTATTCGTTAGCGCATGCGTCTCCATTTCCCGCATGACGTCGATGTCGATGTAGATTCGCAAGTCGTCGGCGTGGGGCTCGCCGGTCGGAACGACGGCAAAAAAATGGTTTTCATCAGGCCGCAAGCTCGACTCAGGCGTCAGCGAATTCAGTTCACCAAATTCAATATCAGCCGACATGCAGCACCACATCTTCCCCGGAGGCCGGAGTTCCCCAAACCGACGGGGCGTCGGCATTGAGTAAGATTTGAGCTTGGCCCGCGCCGCCCTTTACTTTAACGATGTCATAGTCCGGAATCCCCAGTTGCCGTAACGGGAGTCCTGCGGCGTCATCCTCGATGCCGATATCGCAGACGATTTTGGGATGGCGCATCAAACGGCATTGAGGACATTCGCCTTCGCCGAGAGTGACTTGCGCGATCGGGCGATTCACTGGTGTCAATTGTTGGCATTGCTCGCACGCCAACGCCAAGAGAAAATCTCGATCCAGTTCAATCGTATCGACCGTGAAACCCAATTTTTCGCTCGCCGTTTCTAGCAAGGCCCGAACGGTGGTTTGTTGGGCGCCCAAGTCCAGCGAAACGATTTGGGCATAAGTTTCGTGCGAAAGACAATTTTCACGACGGGGAAACCGCGTTTGATAAAAGCGATTTGCGTCTCCGTTGAACACCAAACCGACGCCGTCGCCAACCGTTTTGCCGTGCAAGATCTTCAACGCTTCTTGTGACTGCAGGGCACCAACCAACGCGGCGATTGTCGGCGCAGTGGGAACTTTTCCCTGTTGGATGTCCTCACGTTTGAGGAGCGGGCAACTGTAGCGCAGGTGCATGAGTCGATAATCGTTTTCGGTCATGGTGCATTCGTAACAAGCTCCGCCGGGTGGCACAAATGTCTTTGCAACCCCGTTGATTTCTTGAATGCCGCCATCGACCCAAGGGGTGCCGACCTTCCAGCACATTCGATTGATCCATAAGCGGGCCTCGCGGTTGTCAACGCAACCGATCACGACGTCCATATCGCGAATCAACCCCAAGCCGACGTCTTGCGTCACATCGGCTTGGCGACCAACGAGATGGCAATCGGGGTTCATTTGCCGAGCCATTTCCGCAGCCACCACGGCCTTACTCTGGCCACAGTGTTCGGCTCTGAAGAGCACGGCTCGCGAGAGATTTGAGGCCTCGATTCGGTCAAAGTCCAAAATCAACAAATGCCCGACACCAACCAAAGCCAGATTCTTGATGACTTCATTGCCCAAAGCACCAGCACCAACCACCAAGACTCGCGATTGACGCAAGCGAGTCTGATCCCACCAGCCGATCAACTTCAGGCGGTCATAACGACCTTCTTCGCCAATGTGGAATTCTTCAGCACCACTCGTCGGCGCAGGCGGTGGTTCGTCTCGTTTCGACACGGACTGGCTATTCATTTAACGATTCCCGTCAATCGATAAAGACGACATCGGGCTGAACCGTGGGTGTGTTTCTCGATTGGACGACCTCAATTCCGCTTTCAATAATTTGTATTCCGTCGTCAGCCAATGCATTGCGACTGGTTGAATCGTCTGAACAACCGGCCTCATTATCAATATAGACCAGGTTGCGAAGCGGACGGGGATCGAGCGGGAATTCAAACAATGACTGATCGCGCAGCCATACCGAGGCCTCACGATTGTAGGGGCTGGCGATGTCGAAATTTTTCATTCGAATCATGTCCCAGATCATGTTGCACAATTCGTCCAGCGTGAGGCTGGGAACCCAATGCGTGCCGTAACCGCCCAGACAGACGATTCCATTGACGGAAATATTGGGATGGAAAATCGGCGTCTTCCATTGCAACGTCGGCATCAGTCGCGGATAGGCTGCGCCCAATTCCACCCAGACCTCATGCAGACTTTGAACCACGACATTGCCGCGGGCATCCAGCGCCAGACCTTTGCCTTCAAAACGAAATCGATATTGGTTTGGTGGGTTTCCCTTGCCGTCGGCGCGGATGATCGAGCTGTCGGCAACCAGCGAGGCAATGGCGCGGGCGTCAGCGGCCAAACGGCGTTCACGCGGCGACAACTGCGAGATATCTTGGGATTTTTGTGACCAGGCCGAGAACCATGTCATGCAATTAACCTGCAACGATTTCCGGATAAATGATCAAATGATGTCCGTCCTTCACATCCGCAGCGAGCATTGTTTCGTTTTCCAGCAATCGCCGGCCACCTTCCTTATGGTCAAGGCTGTAGCTCATCGGCTGACCATCTGGGCCAATCATAGGCAGATTCATTTTGGTAATGATGCTGGGAAGAATTTTCTTGACGGTCACGGTATGCGATACCACCGCCTCGACGCTTTTGGCACCCGTCTGGTCCAAAAACGTCACCTTCGTTCCCTGTCGTTCATTGACGGCCGAATCAGTTGACATGGATTTATTCCTTACTTAACAAGCAAAGCGCGAAAGGGCACGGCCCATTTACAGTATGGACTGTTACTTGTCGCGGTATTCGCTGCGAGTCCGCCAATCTTAGAGCTTTTCCGGCCGGGAAATTTTTTGCAGTCCCATTTCTTAAGTTTAGCCGATTTTTCGTCGTTTTTCCCAATCTTCCGCCAAAATCCCGAAGATCACGACATCGTGGAATTCCCCCCATTTTCTCGCATGCCTTCGCAACAAGCCCTCCCGAGTCATTCCCAATTTCTCCAGAACCCTGCCTGACGCGGGGTTTCGAGTCATGTGATGGGCCACGATCCGGTTCAGGCCTAGTTGATCAAAGCCAAATTCGACGACGGCAGCCGCGGCTTCCGTGGCAACCCCTTGGTTCCAGTATTTTCGAGCAATCCAATAACCCAATTCGGCAAAGTGATCCGTCGAACAGATTTCCAAGCCAGCACCGCCAACCAGTTCTCCTGTGGCCGGCTGGCGAATCGCAAAAATCGCGGCCTTGCCTTCGTTCCAAAGTCCCTCGTGGCGGGCCAACCAAGCTTCACCCATTTCGAGCGTGTAAGGAAAATCGACATGGCGAGTCATCATCGCGATTTCATAATCGTTGATCGTGCGCTGCAACTCAGGGGCATCCGTCAACGCAAAGGGCACCAATGAAAAACGTGCCGTTGTTAAGGAAGGTTGTCGCGAACTGCTCATAGACTGCCGTTGGACTCGGCCTTTCTCCGCTTTGTTTCGTTTGAACCGATTGTAGCGATTACGGGGAATTTACCCAAGAATCGCCAAAAGATTCCGGTCATTTTCTGGTGCGCCTGTTTGGCAACTCCGACTTGCGTAAACGCGTAACCTAGGATTTCGCAGCATCCAACTTCGTTTCTCACCGCCAATCCCGAAACAGTCGCCATGGAATTCCTCAACAAATTTTTCGACAATGTTTTCCAACCACCCGCAGAGCCGAAAACCGGGCGGGATCTTTCCAAGCATTTGGAGCAACGATTCTACGGCGACTTCGAGCTGACCGATGCCGTCCGACCTGGATTGTCGCTGTTGATCAAACCGACCCAAGGCTATCGCCACGACGTCTATATTGACGAGGAAACCCAGAAACGCGTCCCAGTGATCATGGCCTCCGCATCAAAAGAGATCTTGTTTTCAGTCTTCATGCAGTTGATTTATCGATTGGGTCCAACCGTCGATGTTGTGTTAGAAACCAGCCACAATCATGACAAATCGGGCCATATGGATTTGTATCGCGAGCAAATGGACATGCCTGTGCTTACCAGTACCTTGTGGGAATTCGAAGACGTTTTGCTCAACGATGGTTGCACGGGAATCGCCGTGCTCAATCCAAACACGCCACAAGAAGTCCAATTTGACGAGCACAAACTGCTCATCATGTACGGCAGCCCACTGGAGGGTTTCGAACACGTGCTGGAAAAGAACGGTATTTTCTGCGATGAAAACATGCGCTTCATTACCGAGTCGGAACACGTGCATTCGTCGAGCGACGCGATGTATCGACAGTTTCAAATCTTGCAAACCGAGTTGGGTCTTGATCGGCCCCAAGAGTCTCATCAATCCGATGATGGCGACCTTGTTTAAGGCTTGGCTTTAACGATCCTCGTCCACAAATCGTCCACTGGCCGCTCCTGGCGACGAATTTGGGTTAAGATGGCTTAATCGTCGCTCGACTCTCCGAGTCGAGTCTCCGAACTTTCACGCCTCGGAGATGCGTGCGACGACGCAAGAGTTATCGCCTTTCGACAGCCCAAAAAATGAACTTCAGTTCGCAGCGCAGCCGGATCTTTGTTACGTGTAATCGCGGGTTGGCGCCGTATGTCGAACGGGAAGTTTCCGAGTTGGGATTTTCACCGACAGCGTTGCCCATGGGCGTCGAACTTCAGGGAACGCTGAACGACTGTATTCGCCTGAACCTGAATTTGCGTTGTGCCAGTCAGGTCCTCTATTCTCTGCGTCAATTTCGGTGCCACGATCCAGATCAGCTTTACGAAGAAGTTAACCGGATTGCCTGGGAAGAAATTTTACCCGCCAACGGTTATTTCTCCGTCAACAGCAGCGTCTATCATCCCACGATTAACTCGACGATGTTCGCCAGCGTCAAAGTGAAAGACGCCATCGTCGATCGCCTGCGGGGAAAAACGGGCGGCCGGCCGGATTGCGGATCGGAGTTGCGCGGGGCAGTCGTTTATTTGTATTGGCGTGACTCCCAAGCCGAAATTTACCTTGACACTTCTGGGGAAACGCTCGCCAAGCACGGTTATCGTTTGCGGCCGGGCAAGGCTCCCATGATGGAGGCGTTGGCCGCTGGAACACTATTGGCCTCGAATTGGGATCGGCGCGTTCCGTTTATCAATCCGATGTGTGGTTCGGGAACGGTTGCCATTGAAGCGGCATTGCTCGCAACGCGTCGTAGCCCCGGAATTTATCGGGATCGATTCGCCTTCCAATACGTCGTCGGCTACAACGCTGATTTTTTTCGCGAACAAAAGAGCCTGGTCAAGGCCGAAGTCGCGCAACCCGAATCGCTGAAAATCGTGGCGACCGATATCAGCCCCGACGCCATCGAAAACGCCAAAGCCAACGCCGTTTCCGCGGGTGTCGCGAATCTGATTCAATTCGAGGTTTGCGACTTTCGCGAGACGCCTCTTCCCAGCGACGAACCGTTTGTCATTTTTTTCAATCCTGAATATGGCGAACGGCTGGGCAAGGCCGAAGAACTCGCGGCGACCTACACGGCAATCGGTGATTTTCTCAAGCAAAAATGTGGCGGCAGTTGGGGTTACGTTTTTACCGGCAATCTGGACTTGGCCAAAAAGATCGGCTTACGTACCAAACGCCGCCTTGAATTCCACACGGCCAACCTCGAATGCCGACTCTTGGAATTTGAACTCTACGCCGGTTCTCGCAAGTCGAAATACGCGACTCCCAACGAGTGACCTGACGTGGAGTATGCAATTGGTTCTGGCGCTGCCTGCTCGCATTAGCGCAAAAGCGCAAACCAATAGGTCTTGAATGAATGTTTCATGAATTGGTAGAAA
>JBEBGH010000309.1:0-6646 GCA_040081565.1 Pirellulaceae bacterium | reverse complement strand
GAATTTCACGTACTTCCTGAGGAGAACCAGAGGCCAGCAATCGCCCGCCGGAAATCAGGAGAAACGACGGATTCACCGCCTCGACTTCATGCAAAATATGACTCGACAAGATCAAACTGCGACCTTGGCGACCCCAGTCAATCAAAAACTGAGTCATCTCGTAACGAGCGACAGGATCAAGGCCATTGAAGGGTTCGTCCAGAATCAAGAGTCGCGGTTGATGCGCGATGGCTTGAGCCAATTTGGCTCTCTGCCGCATCCCCAGCGAATAATCACGCATCGGCCGATGCATTGCATGATCCAGTTTTACTAGTTCCAACGCGGCCTTGCCCAATCGCACGGCCTCATGCCGCGCAAACCCATGGAGTTGTACCAGGTAAGTCACCCACTCAAACGCCGTCACGCGTGGCAGGTTGACTTCCAAAGCCGGACAGAGACCCACCTCGCGAAACAGTCGATCGTTCTGTGATGGGTCCTCTCCAAACAAGCGTACCGCACCTAATGTCGGCCGCAGTTGACCAAGGATGAGATTGATTAACGTCGTTTTGCCTGATCCGTTTGGGCCGAGCAATCCATAAGTCCCATTGTCCAGATCCAACGAGATATCGTTGACTCCGATGACTGAGCCATACAATTTCGTGACGTTAAAAAGCTGAATCAGCGACACTGGACGGCAGTTTCCTAAATATGAACGAACTTCGAAATTCTGCGGAACAAAACAGTCAACGAAACCAGAGTGATGACGAGCAGGATCAGCAGGTTGTGATAAATATTCCCGAAGTCTTCAAAACCAAACGCCCAGCTCTGTGCCGAGCCCAAAACGTTGTATAGCGATATTGAAGAGAATTTTTGAATTGCCGCCATTTGGGAAGCGGGTGAATTGGGATCGACGGCCGTGATCCATAACGCCAGCCACGCGCCTTGGCCTAAAGCCCATACGGCAAACCAACCAAAAGTCGCAAAACGACTCTCTTGAGTTAACGAGCTGAGCATCAAAGCCAACGATACCGTGGGAACAATCACGACAATCGAGGCCAATAAAATTCGAAACGGAATATCCCACGTCGACAGGACAACCGTAATCGATGGAGAAACAAAGACGCCCAAAACATACAGCACGAGAGCCGGCAACGTTGTTATCGTGAGCAAGAAACTTGCCGGGACCATGAATTTCCCAAAAATATACTCCCAGCGGCCGATAGGTCGGGAGAAGTATATGAACAAACCACGCGAGCGAAAATCTCGAGCGATCAGAGATGGCGTGACAAAGCCCAACAGGAAAATGAGGGCCGTGATTTGAGGATATCGAAAATAGGTCATCAACATCCACGTCCAAAACGTATGCCGGACCTCCCCGACATCGCTGCTTTGCAGTCCCTCTACCAGTTTGTCGATCGCCGGGAACCCGCTGAAGTTTCGTTGAATTTGTTCAATAACTTCATTGCGAACCATTTTCGATTGGGCTTGGGATAATCTCTCCGACAACTCTCTTGCGGCTCGATCCGATTTCGACTTTGATTCGCCTCCAGACTGCATCACAACTTCATTGAAACTCGGGTCATTGAATCTTTCAAAAATCAAAAACCCAGCGCCCCAATAGATGATGGGCAGCCAGCAGGCCAACGAAACGCGCTTGATCCAGTTAGACTTTAGCGCGATACGAATTCCGGACTCGGCAATCATCCACCAGCGACTCCAGGCCGAAGTCAATTGGCCGGACCAGCGGCGGTAGCCCACGTCATAGATTGGCATTGCTGGCCTCCTGGACTGCGGCGATGAAAATCTCCTCGAGAGAATTCTTGGCTGGCTTGATGGCTTGGATCGTTGCTCCGGATTCCGCGGCCAATTGCCAAACTCTCGCGGGTAGCGTTTCCAAGTCGCCTGAGACTCTCAGTTGGCCATTCAAGGCCAATTCGACCTCCATTCCTTTTCGGCGGGCCGCGTCCATAAACGGTTCGCGATTATTCAGCAGCGTGATGAGCAGCGTCGGTGAACTCGGACGATCTAATTCTTCAAACGAACGATTGAGACGCACTTGTCCCTTCGCCAGGATTACAACTTGATCGCAGATCTGCTGAACGTCCGGGAGTATATGTGTTGACAAGATGACCGACTTGCCGGTCATGTCCGCGAGCGTACGAATCCGGTTCAAAAGTAGTTCGCGTTCCTCAGGGTCGAGCCCCGAGGTCGGCTCATCCAAAATTAGAAACTCTGGATCATGAACAATGGCCGATGCGAATTTGATCTTTTGCCGCATACCGGTGGAGTAGGTTTCGATTGCACGATAGCGCTCTTGCTTGGTACCACAAAAATCCAAAATTTCATGTGCCCGTCGTATCGCCTCAATTCGCGGAAACCCGGAGAGGCAAGCCGCAAATTGAACGGCTTCAATTCCGGTCATCCCAGGGATATAGCAATCCTCCTCGGGGACATAGCCAACTTTTGCTCGCACTTGCCTGCCATGTTTACCGAGAGGATGGCCAAGGATCATCCCGGTTCCGCTGTTGACCGAGATTAGCCCCATCAACATCTTGATCAGTGAGCTTTTGCCAGCACCGTTGGGACCAAGTAATCCAGTAACGCCCGGTCCGATTTCCAAGTCGACCTCGCGCAAGACCGGCAGCGAGCCGTAACGCTTGGAGACCTTCGACAAACTGATGAGGGGCGGCATTACGCGTTCTTGTGTCCAAAAAGTCCGATTCTAGCAAAGTCTTTGTGCGTTTAGTTCGGTGTCGCAAGAAACAACGTTCGTCGTTGCACGACAAACCTTGGCACTATTCTGGCATCAAAATTCCTCAGGTTGGCCTGAAAATCATCCAGTTGCCGCCCATCGTCTGAATCCAACAAAAAGGCGGAAGCCGCTATTTCCTTGTTGATTTGTCGTGTCGGGAACGCCATAATTAACCGATTAAGTCATCGTATTTCAAACAAAGGTTCTGTCATGAAACGCAAGATTGCATTGTTCAGCGTTCTATTGGTCGCTTGCCTAAGCGTAACGGTTTCCGCCCAAGGCACCGCCGATTTACAAGGCGATTGGGTCGTTGCGTCCGGCACTTTGGCAGGTCAGCCCGTTCCCGCTAACAGTTTGGAATCGATGAGCCTGAAAATTAATGGGAGCAATTTCGATGCGAAGTCCGGTTCGTTAACTTCCGGCGGGACAATCGCTTTGGTGCAAGAAGGCGGATATCAACTGAACTTCATTATCAGTCGGGGTGCGGACTCTGGAAAAACGGTACGAGCTCTGTACCGTTTTGCTGACAACATTCTGACCATCACGTACAGTCAAGATCCCGCGGCATTTCCAATCGATCACACGTCGACCGCAGCTAATAAGTATTGCATGTTGACTTACCGCAAAGGCAGCCAGGGAGACGAGACGGTGGTTGTTCAGGGCGAAGGCAACAGCGAAGGCGCATCCGCTACGTTCGCGAAGTAATTTCTCAACGGAAATAACAACGAAAAAAAAGGCTGCTCGATTGGAGCAGCCTTTTTTTGTTTAAGTGTCTATCACGAAGGGCTCTAAACCTCTCCGCCTTCGGATCCCTGGATGGGACAGGCGGGCATCTACATGCAATTATTTCTTGAGCCGGCTAGAAAAATCTGGCAGGTAATGCAAGCCAGCTTGATTACCAACCCATGACCATGTTCGATTCGATTGCCCGACGTGCCTGATCCAAGTCAGTTCCGGTTTCGTGCATATAAAGGCGAATCGCATGAACTTTATCACCTGACGCCTTCGACAGGCAGTCGCGAGCAACCGTGCATGGATCTCCTCCTTTACCGGTAATTCCCAAAACGGCTTTAGAAATCACCCAACTATCTCGGGGTCGGCGGGTCATTCGCAAAATATTTTCTGTGGGATATGAGTCTTTCGCGACGGCTTTCGCCGACGAGTCATTCTCGGCCCACGTAATGATGATGTGGGCATCCGTCTCAATTTCAAAAAGTGGCATGCTGTTCTCCTTGCAACGAACCTGAACGCGTCAAACTTCGCCGGGGTACTACCGGAGTTCTGACTCTCTTAATTTTGGCAATGATTTCGGAAATTACCAGTAATCGCCCAAGAAAATTCACCGATCTTTCAGAAATTCCAAGCAATTTTCAGACTGGTCAATCCTTTTCGTCTTCTCGCAAAACACCAGTTTCACAGTTTAATCTTTCTTGGTAAGACGTCCGGCCCCAATTCTTTTTTGACTTTTTAGTTCCGAAATGCTGGTTGCGCAAGTAGTTGCAACTAATTGGCAACGCGACGCAGGGATCCGTTGAAAAATTCACGAATTGTTCCGTCGTCAGCTCGCAGTACTACAGCACCTTGCGAGTTTAGACCCTCAAGAATTCCCGGCTCGGCACGTTTACCCGTTAGCACAACCACCCGCTCGCCCCGGCTCCACAATATTTCCTCCAAGTCCGTGATTGGCAGGTTCACGACGGGAAAACGGCGAAGCAATTCGATCAATGCCCGAGAAAGTTCTACGACCAAATTGGTCAAATTCACTGTTCGCTGTACCGCGAAGCTCAAAGAAGTCGGAGGCAAACCATCCTGGCTGATTGATAATTCGATTGGCGCATTGACGTTGATGCCGATACCGATGCACAGAATTGTCCCGTCAGACGCGGGCGCTGTCTCGATCAAGATCCCACCGACCTTGTGGTTGTCGATCACCAGGTCATTGGGCCATTTTAGTTTCAGGCCGATCGTCGGCTCAATTTGCTGGATGGACTGAACCGCGATTTTTCCAACTCGAAGGGCCAACAGCGGTAGTTCGTTGGCAATCGCCGTTAGCGAATGAGAAAGCGAGTAGGCGACGGTCATCGTCAGGTTTCCCGCGGATGATTCCCAGCGGGCCTCTCGTCTTCCACGTCCATGAGTCTGAAGCGGCGTAAGGATTAACGCGGGTGTTTGCAGGATGCCTTGTTGCGCGGCCTTCACAGCAAAGGAATTGGTGGAGTTCAGTTGGTCGAAGAAATAAAGGCTTGCCGGCGCAATCGCCGCACGAATTGCTGTTTCGTCCAAGTCTGTGTCGCTGAGTGTCATCCCAGCTATTGTGATCGGTTCTCAGAGGATTCAAAAGGTGGAGACGCGACCCGTGCTGCCTGGCTTGTACCCTTGTTTCACCTTCAACGATTCTGGCAACGTAGCCGTCCGAGGCCCTGGAGTTGCAACAGATTTTGAAGGGATTGAATCGGCCATCGGGACCGCGGGCGTATTAAGTTCATGACCGATATCGGTGGGATCCGTTGGTTGAACCGTGTACTGTTGGTTCTTGGTTGATGGGAACGAGTCGACGGAGGGTTTTACCGCCAACGCGTTATCCCCAGGATTTTTCGGGGTCAGCGGTTCATTAACAAACTGGTTGGGAATCTTCTTCATCGGTGAATTGGCAAATGAATCGCCTTTGGGTGCAATCGGTGCCGTTGCAATCGGTGCCAATTTCTCATAAGTGTTTTCCGCTTGAGGAGTACGTGGGTAGGTAGTCGGCCCAGCAACTTTGGGATTGGTTTGGAATGTTCCGGAATCAGAACTTGGCATATTCGGCGTCAGGACTTTTGGTAGCGTGTCTGAACCCGACTGATTTGCACCCAACGATGGTGATAAAGGTAGATTTTGATTCTTCGATGGACTTAACTGTTGCGCGAGGGCGCCAGGCACTTCTTTTGCGATTGGTCCACGCGGCTGCAATTCAAAGCCTGAGTCGCTGTTCGGATTCGACTTTGCGGTTGAAGTCGAGGGCGGGCTAAAATTGTTGTCAGAATTGTTTGTCGAGGATGGGGTGGTTTTGAGCGGCGACTTTTCGGCAAGCCCAAGGTTTTGGTTCTTACCGGCGTCATTCCAGTTATTGGCCAAATTCTCAGCGGCATTTTTTAAATCGTCGTTGCTTTTGGGCTTAAACTGATAGGGTTCCCGTGAGCCAGGATTTTTTGATTCGTCGAAGCCGCCGACTTTTGGCGTTTGGAATCCATCTTGCGCCACCATCGGAGATTTCTTTGGATTGCCCGTGTACGGTTCCAGTGTCTGACTGGGCATTTTCGGCGTGCCTTTGGCGTCGATCTCCAACGTTTCATTCCGAGCAATTTGAGCTTCGGATTTCGGATCCTCAAAATGTTTGGGAGGTGGGGCCAAGCTCTCTTTTTCTTTTTTCGCAAACAGGCGTGGACGGTTTTCGTACCAATTCGAAAACGATGGCATTTTAGGCGTCGGCAATTTCAACGATTGGCAACCAGCCGAGGTAACGACAACGACGACGACAACGAAATAAAACTTGGTGCGCATGAGATTCCATCCTGGAAAAATGCCAAACAAACTGACTAAGTCCTGTAGGCAGTCTGAGCCCGAAAGCGGGGCGGATTCTAGAAAGGACCGCCGAACACCGCAAGATGGAAATGGCTAGCAAATTAAAGGCGTCCGAACCTGGCTCGATCCTGAAATCGAACTGTGTTTGGACGCCTGCAGGGGCAAAACGCCGATCAATTGTGTCGGCTATTTGACCGCATTGAAACGATCCGCGACCGCGTTCCAATTAATCACATGAAAGAAGGCGGTGATGTAATCAGGGCGGCGGTTTTGATAATGCAGGTAATAGGCATGTTCCCACACGTCGATCCCTAGAATCGGAACGCGGCCTTCCATTACGGGACTGTCCTGGTT
>JBEBGH010000308.1:0-6682 GCA_040081565.1 Pirellulaceae bacterium | reverse complement strand
GTCTTATTTTCTGTTAATCCCACCACCGGCGAGATCGATCCAGATAATCAAACGAACATGCCGGGAATGCAGCATCTTCTAGACGCGGATCTGCTCATCACTGCTTGGCGTTTTCGCCGCCCTCCGGATTCCGATATGAAGTTTTTCGCAGATTATGTTGCGGCGGGCAAACCGCTGATCGGTCTGCGAACCGCCACCCATGCGTTCCGATTCACGAAAGAAGACAAATCGAGCTATGCCGACTTCAGCTACGACAGTGCCGAGAATCCAGGTGGCTTTGGACGGAAATACTTGGGCGATACCTGGATTTCGCACCATGGCAAACATGGCGGCGAAAGCACCCGAGGCGTGATCGAAACCGCAAATGTGGCCCATCCGATTCTCAAAGGAGTCGATGATGTTTGGGGACCTACCGACGTTTACGGCATTACGACATTGCCTGAGAATTCTGTGGTGCTGATGCGCGGCTCGATTCGCAGTGGAATGCAACCGACCGATGAGGCAGTTGTCGATAAACGGAATGACCCGATGATGCCACTGGTCTGGATTCGAGAACTCGATACATCCGGGAAGAAGCAGAAAATTTTTACCACAACCATGGGCTCGTCAACCGATTTCCAATGTGAAGATCTGCGGCGTCTGGTGGTCAATGCAGCCTTCTGGTGTACCGAGCAAACGGACAAAATTACTGAAGCCTTGAATGTCGAGCCGGTTGGCGAATATGCTCCGACACCGTTCGGTTTCGGAAAGTACACGCGTGGCAAATTCCCGAAAGATCACAATCTCCCGGCCAAATAACCCCATTAGATTTTGCAGAGACTGAGTAAGAAAATGGAAAATAAATACTGGATTGGATTCGATTTAGGCGGCACCAAAATGTTGGGTGTTGTCTACGACTCAAAGTTCCAAGAGGTCGGACGTTGTCGCAAAAAAACGAAAGGGCACGAGGGCGCCGAAGCGGGGGTCGAAAGAATTTGCGACGTCGTCGCCAATGCCTTGACGGTCGCTCAAGTCTCACCGGAACAAGTTGGCGGGATGGGAATCGGTTGCCCTGGACCATTGGACTTGAAAAAAGGAGTATTGAAAGAGGCTCCCAACCTTGGTTGGGTTGATGTGCCGATTCGAGCAAAGATTGAAAAGCGTTTTGGCTTTCCTGTCGTTGTCGGAAACGATGTTGACTTCGGTGTCTTTGGAGAATATTCGTTTGGGGCCGGGAAGGGCGCTCGTTGCGTCGTCGGTATCTTTCCCGGAACGGGCATTGGCGGCGGTTGCGTTTACGAAGGCAAAATTTTGCGAGGTGCAAATTGTACGGCGATGGAGATTGGACATATTCCGATTGCTTCGGGAGGTATCCTCGATGGCGCGGGCAATGCGGGAACGCTTGAGGGACTTGCCTCGCGGCTGGCCATTTCTGGGGCGGCAGCTCAAGCCGCCTATCGAGGACAGGCACCTGTGTTATTGAAAATTGCCGGAACCGACATCAGTGAAATCCGCAGTGGCCAATTGGCTCAATCGATCGATGGCGGCGACAAGGCGGTAGAGGCAATCGTCAAACAGGCATGCGTTCACATGGCCCAAGGTGTGGTGACGTTGATTCATTTATTGGCCCCGGACTTGGTGGTGTTGGGCGGTGGCTTGGTTGAGGCGATGCCTGATTTCTTTCTGCAAAACGTAACGAAAGCAGTCGAGAAGCGGGTTTTGCCATCGTTAAAGGGAGTTTCCAAGATCGTCGTTGCAGAACTGGGGGACGAGTCAACCGTAAAAGGTGCGGCGGCTGCGGCGCGCCAGGACATACTTACTCGGGAACCGGTCGCGGAAGTTGAAGCTCCCGCCCTTTAAGATCTGCTGGCTACACATCGCTTTCCGAAAAAACTCCTATGGACACCCGAATCAACGAACAAAAGCCGGTTGGCGAGGCCAAGCTCGTCGCGGTCATCGATCTCGGCACGACTGCAATCCGGATGCAAATTTCTCAAATCAAATCGACTGGGGAAATCGAGAAGATTGAATCGTTGGTTCACGGCGTCAGTATCGGCAAGGATTCTTTTTCTTCCGGAGCAATTTCCCGTACGACTATTGAAGATTGCATTCGAGTTCTCAAAATATACCGCCGTAAACTCCAAGAGTACGGAATTGTCGACCCTCGACATATTCGCGTCGTCGCGACGAGTGGTGTCCGAGAGGCGACCAATCGGCTGGCCTTCCAGGATCGCGTGTTCATAGCGACGGGTCTCGACATCGAGGCCTTTGATGAAGCCGAGCTTCATCGCGTGACTTACCTTGGAATCCAGCCATTTTTCGAAGGTAACCCGGAGGCTTTTTCAGGCCGCAGTCTGGTGGCTGAAGTAGGTGGCGGCTCGACCGAATTGATTCTCCTGAATGACATTGACGTCATCATCTCCCGCACCGTCCGCTTGGGCAGTTTGCGATTGCGTAAGGCACTGGAGGTCTTCGACGCACCCGTTTCGAAGACTCGGAAACTGTTGGAGTCACAGATCCAGCAAGTTGTCCAACAGATCTACCATATCGCTGAGGAACAGCCGGCGCGTTACATTGCGATGGGAGGCGATATCCGCTTCGTGGTGGCCCACCTCGGATTGTTGTTTCAGAAAAATCGCTTGGCCGTTCTACCGGTGGACGCGTTAAGTAAATTCACGAATGACATTTTGCAGGTTTCTCCCAATCGGCTGATGGCTTTGTTTCATTTAAGCCAGGCCGATGCCGAGTCATTGGGCCCCGCCTTGTTGACCCATTTGATGATAGCCGAGAAATTCAAATCCAAGGAAATTTTTGTCGCTAACGTGAATTTGCGTGACGGCCTGATCAAGGAAATTGCTCAAGGAGTTTCCTGGAATGAGTCCGTCCAAAGTCAAATCGTTCGTACGGCGACGCGGTTAGGCAAGCGTTATGACTTCGATCAGCAACATGCAAACCAAGTGGCCTATCTGGCCTGCCGTTTGTTTGAGCAGCTAAAGACCTTCCATGGGATTGAAGACCGGCATCAAGTTATTTTGCATATGGCCGGACTGCTCCACGAGATTGGCATCTACGTCAACAATCGAAGCTATCACAAACACTCGATGTATTTGATCCGCAATTCGGAATTTTTCGGTGTCAGCTCGCACGATCTGATGTTGATATCGTTGGTTGCCCGTTACCATCGCCGTGCCATGCCGTTGCCAACCCACGAAGGCTATTCGGTCTTGACTCGATATGATCGAATTTTGGTTGCCAAGTTAGCTTCCATTCTGCGGATTGCGGTGGCTTTGGATTCGACCCGGCAGCAACGAATTCAGGCTTTCGACTGTACCATCGTCGGCAAAGAAGTGCAGATTGTGGTCGATAATATTGGCGAGTTGGCCATTGAAGCGGCCGAGTTGCAAAATGGTGCGGCGATGTTCGAGCAACTATTTGGTTCGCGAGTTTCATTGGTAGGAAAAAGTGATGAGTAAGACGGAAACGGTGAGCGAACCCAGATTCGTTAATCGAGAACTAAGCTGGCTGGGATTTGATCTGCGGGTACTGGAGTTAGCGCTCGATTCGAATCTAAAGTTATTGGAACGCCTTAAGTTCCTGGCGATTTCAGCGTCGAACCTGGATGAGTTTTTCATGGTCCGCGTTGGCAGCTTGAAATTTACCCGTTCGGTGGCACTCGATCCGTCTGGAATGTCACCGACAGCTCAACTTGCAGCGATTCGCGAAAGGGTGATGGAACTAAATTCGTTGCAGGATCGTTGTTTGCTGGAACAACTCGATCCCCAACTCGCCGCGGCCGGAATCGTACGTTTGCAAGCCGATGATCTTACCGAATCGAGAATGCGGTTTCTCCGGCAATTTTTTCATGAAGAAGTCAGCTCAATCGTTTCACCGATTGCGGTCGTCAAGGGTCGTCCGATAACGGTAATGAAGGGAGCGAGATTGTGTGTTTGTGTGCGCTTGGCGGCGCAACAGGGCAATAAGCTGTTGCCCGCGGTGAGCGATCAGGAAAAGGCTGGTGACCGGCATTGTTTGATTCCGATACCGAGTGTGATCAACCGAATTGTCGTTGTACCATCCGAGCGGGGACTCGAATATATTTTTCTGGAGGAAATCATTGGGTTATTTTTGCCGGAACTGTTTCCATCAGAAACGGTCCAGGAATGGACGACGTTGCGAATTACGCGGAACGCGGAATTCGAGTTGGATGACGATACCGATGATTTCCTGTCGGAAATGGAGGAATTGTTGGATTTGCGCGCGAAGAGCAAATGCATTCGATTGCGAATGGCCCATACAACCAGTGCTGAGATGCGGGAATTTCTGCGGCAGGCTTTTGAGTTAGAAGTGAACGACGTCTATGATTCTCGGGCTCCGCTTGATCTGTCAGCGTTGATGTTCTTGGCCAATCATCCTCGGTTTCCCGAATTGAGAGACCCTCCCTGGACCCCTGTCCCGGTTTTCGATATGCGAGAGGGCGAGAACCTGTTTCAGAAAATTGAGGAACGTGACCATGTTCTGTTCCATCCGTACCAGTCCTTTGATCCCGTGGTGGAATTTGTCCGGCAGGCATCCAACGATCCGCAGGTCATCGCAATCAAACAAACTCTCTATCGCACCAGTCGTTTCAGCAAATTGGTTCGAGCATTGGCCGAGGCTTCGGAGAATGGCAAACATGTCACGGCAATCGTGGAATTAAAAGCGCGTTTCGATGAAGAGCGGAATATGGACTGGGCTCAGTTTCTGGAACGGGCAGGGGTCGATGTGATCTATGGCGTGGCTGGTTACAAGGTCCACGCCAAACTGTGTATTGTTGTTCGCCGCGAAAAGTCGGGTATTCGGAGATACGTTCATTTTGGAACCGGCAACTATAACGAAAGCACCGCCGGACTTTACAGTGATATCAGCCTGTTCACCTGCGATCATCAACTTGGAATGGATGCGGTGCATGCGGTCAATGCGATTACTGGATTGTCTGTTCCGCAAAGTCTCGGAAAATTGGCTTTGGCTCCCATCAGTTTGCGGGAGACGTTAATGGAACTCATCGACGTGGAAAAGGCCAACGCGATAGCAGGTGAGGTCGGCCAGATTTCGTTAAAGTTGAATTCGTTGGTCGATCCAGCGATGATTGATGCACTCTATGAAGCCTCGCAATGTGGCGTCAAAATTAGCTTAAACGTCCGCGGCATCTGTTGTTTACGACCGGGCGTCCCAGGTTTGAGCGAAAACATCCGTGTTGTCAGCGTGGTTGACCGATTCCTGGAGCATTCACGGATCCTCAGCTTTCGGCACGGCGGCGACTACAAGGTCTTCATTGCCAGCGCCGACTGGATGGGCCGCAATCTTGACCGCCGAATTGAGGTGCTTGTGCCAGTGGAAGATTCCCAATGCCGCGCGAAAGTTCTGGAAGTCCTGGACGCTTACTTTTCCGACAACGTGCATGCTTGGGAAATTCAACCGGATGGTAAACATCGTCGCTTATCCCGGCGCAAAAAGGCCGAGTTTCGGTCGCAAAAGCATCTCTGCGAAATCTTCCAGGAAGAGTTCGATTCCGCCGTGAACCCTCGCACGACAGTTTTCAACGCCATTCGTGGCAAAGAATAAAGGCACGGTCGCAAGGAAGATTTCCGCTCAACAGGCGGAGCAAGGTTCGTGTCTATCCACGCGATTCATCCTGAAGCAAACGGAATTGCGAAACAAGCTGGTCAAATTGTAATTCCATTAGATCGGCATGTTCATCCTTGTGCTTTTCGATCGCTCGCTCTGGACCAAACGTCCAGTGAAACTCAAGGACCTTTGGTTCCAGGACTAAAGTGCCTTCCAAGTGTTTTTCGTTACAGAAATGGATAAATTCTGCGAGGTGGGGCCGCAGGGCTTGGTAGATTCGCTGAAGTTTTTTGGACCGGACGCGTGGCGAGCGGACGATCCAGTCTCCGAGCCTATCGATTTTTTTGTGGGTAAGCCAAATTTGGCCCAAGCCGTAGAAGACCCAAACCGCGCCTTTGAACGAAGAGATCAAAAGGTAGGGTCGCGGCAATAACGTCATCCCGTCTTTCTTGGTGCGGAAAATGAGATGGCGACCGCCATATCGTTTGATAACTCTGGCGCCGGTCTGTGAATTTTGAGCGTTATCAGCGTTCAGCATCGGGTTGGTTGTCGTCAGATCGGTCATCGATTGCTCCAACTCATTCCTGACAACGAATGCTCAACGAAAAACGTAGGCGCACATTTCCTAAGAAACAATTCATGGTCAGATGCAATCGCCGGAATCGGGTTCCTACCGTCGTCGGTGATCGCGATCGTTACGGGGTTTGCCACGATTGCCACCCGATTTTGTTTTCGAGCGGCTGTCAATATTGGCCTCCACAATCACAGAAATAGCCTGACGCCAAGTCGTGATGTTTTTTTCCACGTTTGTCGTATTGTCTTGAATTTCAACAAAATCATCTTCGTCGTCGAAGTCGGCTTCTCGGGGAGGAGGCGCCGTTCGTTGAACCCTGCCTGATTCCGAACGCGGGCGCCTCGAATCGTCGCGAGGGCGGGGCGGCTTCCCCGAAGATTGCATGGACTCACTTCGCGACCGTCCAGATTCCGATCCTGACCGTCCTGTCTCCATTCGTGAGCCTGAGTCACCGCGTGAGCCTGAGTCACCGCGTGAGCCTGAGTCACCGCGTGAGCCTGAGTCACCGCGTGAGCCTGAGTCACC
>JBEBGH010000307.1:0-6688 GCA_040081565.1 Pirellulaceae bacterium | reverse complement strand
CCTTTAAACGACGCTCTCGCGGACTATTGAGCCGTCTATTTGGGAAAAAATGAGCTTTTGGACGTTCGCAGGAAATGCAAACCAAACAAGCATTGCGAAGGGTGTAAATGGCCGCAAAGAGTCGACGGACAAGGCTGCTCTACCGCCGGAAACAAGTGGAGAATAAAATCGCTGTCACGCTCGGCGGACATGTATCTCGATGAGAGTGCGAACCGTCGGTTCGGGATGAGTCGTGCGTCTGAAACAATGTACGCTGCGGCGGCCCTGTAAACCACGTTCCGAAGCGGGGGAGGGGATTAGATGACACCTGGTCGAATCACTGCGCTGATCGGCGTCGCTCTGTTGGTAATGGTGACGAATGTTGCCGCCAGTATCTTGTACATGGTTTTGTACGGATACGTCATCGATCCCGGTCATGAGCCCAAGTACTACGAGGATCACATTCAAGTAGCTGCCCCCTACTGCAGCATTGTCGCCGGCATGCCCCTTATGTTTCTAGCTGGATGGTGGGTTGCGGGGTGGTGGCGACGATCGCTCGGAATTCGAGGGGCTTTGACTGTCTGGCTCGTCTATGTGGTTATCGATCTGACGTTTGTCTTGATCGCAGGGATTACGTTTTCTGTCGGTATCCTATTCAGTGTTTCTTTCGCGACCAAGCTGGCAGCGGTCTATTGGGGCGCGACTACTCGTCTCAGGAATCAAGTTAGAGAAAACAATGAGCCAGAGACACCGATGACATCGGTTTGAAACCATAGTCTTTCGATGCCGACGAGAACATTTTAGGGAGTCGATGATCCAAATATCTTCAATTACAATCCAAACGAACAACTTACGAAATCTTGCCAGGTGACACGATGACCAAAGTAAATACCAAAAACGCCGAAACTGAAGTGACCAAGTTTCTTGCTGGAGTTAAGGACGAACAGAAACGTGCCGACTGCCTTGCTGTGCTTGAGCTAATGAAGGAACTAACCGGAGAGCCCGCGGCGATGTGGGGCAAGGACAAAGTGGGCTTTGGGAGATTTCACTACCGCGGCAAAACTTGTGAGGGATACTGGTTCCATGTCGGATTCGCTCCGCGCAAGCAAGACTTGACTTTGTATCTGAACTGCGGATTGCAAATGCAGACAGATCTCCTCGAAAAGCTCGGGAAACATAAAACGGGCAAATCATGCCTCTACGTCAAACGGTTTGATGACTTGCATTTGCCAACGCTCAAGAATCTGATCAAAATGTCCTATAAGTCTCCCGCCATCGAAGGGGCCACCATCGATTGAGCTTTGCGGGCGGTACGAACGGTTGAAACTATTGAGGGCTATTCATCATGGACTGGGCAAGGCTGACTCGCGACCAAGTTGAAAAAGATAGCTTACCGCGACTGTGTATGGTCTGTGGCGATCCGGCCACTGGTCGAGTCAACAAGACGTTTGTCTACATTCCGCAATGGGTTGAATATCTTTACCTGGCGGGCATTTTCCCGGGCGTGTTGGCCCAGCATTTTTTCGGGAAGCAGATGCGAGTGTCCTGCCCGGTTTGCGATCGCCATCGTTCGCATTGGACAATCCTGGTCTGGATCGCGAGCGCAGGATGGTTGCTGGCGGCGCCGTTTGCGTTGATCGGGTTGGCAATCGGCGCTGCGTTCTGGCCAACCAATGATTCTCGAACGATCGGCTGTATCATCGCTGGTGGTGCAGTCGGACTTGGCATTTGGTTGACGGTCTTAATTCGCGTGGCCCTGACACGAGTGAAGGTCACGAAAATCTCCAGCGCCGAAGATGAGATTACCTTGGAACGCGTTTCTGAAATATTTGCGAAGGCCGTCGCGAATCCCAAATCATCGCGGCCAACTTCTTGAGTTGGAGCGGCTCGTGGACAACCCAAATCTTCCACCCGAGTTTGAGCTAGACGGAGCCAAGCTACGTGCGCTTCGGGCCGCGGATGCTCCCGCATTGTATGGTTACCTCAAGAATCCTGCGGTGACCGAGCGTACGAGTTATCCGGACGTATCCCTGTCGCTTGCCGAGTTAATAATCGAAAAAACCCAAATGCGTTGGGCAACCAGCGAATTGTCGAAATGGGGATTGGCACGTCGGGAAGACGACAAGATCATTGGCACTTGCGGGTTTAACAACTGGTCGAAGACAGATCGCAGGGCTGAATTAGCGTTTGATCTTGCGCCGGAATATTGGGGCACGGGGTTAATGAGACAAGCCGTCACCTCAATTCTTCATTGGTCATTCGAGCATGACCATATTGATCGAGTACTTGCTTACGTCAGGGTCGACAACGACCGTTCGCAGGGTTTTCTTCAACGGAACGGGTTCATACGCGAGAGCCGTCTAAAAGACTTCCGTGTTTGCAAAGGGATTCCCCACGACTTTTACGTTTATCGTTTGTTGAAATCTGACTGGACGCCTGATAAATAAGTTGTCTGGTAGAACCACCATCGTTCGCTAAATTTCGGAATTTGGCCGATTTGTTGGATCTTGAAGCGAGCGCCCTCCGTTTCGAGATTACGCAGTTGAGGGTTTCTCCGGAAAGAATCGCATGTCATTGACTTTTGAACAATTTCGAGCAGCCAACGTGTCGCGGTGCATCAGGTGGCATCCGGAAGGGATTGAATCCTGGTCGCCATCGGATTGGCTTACCGCAGTAACGGGCGAATTGGGCGAATTGGCCTCGCTGTTGAAAATGCGAAACCGTGAAAGAGATGGTTTACCGGGGAATAAGTTCTCGCCGACTGATAAACAGATTGCCGATGAGTTGGCCGACGTTGTTACGTATTTGGATCTCCTCGCGGCGGTCCTGGGCGTCGATCTCGGACGAGCCGTCGCAGAAAAGTTCAACGAGGTTTCAATTCGCGTTGGATTTCCGGAGCGTCTTGAATCTAAGGAGTAAAGCAAGTTGTCTCGATTGTTTTGAGTTAGACTCTAGAACACTGACTCGATCTATGATCATGGCGACTTAATCAAGCGCCTCTTATTTTTGAATTGGTTGACAACATGAGGCATGTCGAAAACCTAATCTTTGTCATTGGTGCGGCGGCAGCGGGACTGTTGCTCTGCTCGACGTTAATGTTTTTGTCAGGACTGCTGATCTTTCCCACTGGACGTGATGCGGGAGGTGCCGTCGTCGCGTTTATTTTTCTGGGTTCATGCGGAGGGATTCTGGGACTGATCGTGGGTCTCGTTGCCGCGCTTCGTTGGGTCGCGCAAAGATCGAGTAGCGATGCTCCTTGGCTGGCCCTTGTCGGAATGCCGGCTGGGTTGCTCGTTGGGTTGTCGATTCGCAAGACTGGGATACTGAGTAGCAATTATCTCGGCGACTTGATTGAGTGGATGCCGGGCGGAATCGCCTTCCTGATTGCCATGACTTTTGCGGGCGGTTTTGTGGGTACAATCGCCGACGATTTGACAACCAGCATCCGACGTGATTCGGCGGCAAAGAAAAATGCTGACACCGTAAACAAAAGAGCGGCCTCTTCATTCGATCGAAAAAAGGAATAGGCAATGTTAAGACGTCGAGTGATCCTGATTAGTCAATTACTGGTTTCGTTATCGATAGCGGGCATCGGCTTTGCTCAGCATGAATTCAAGCCACAAGTTATCGACTCCAAAGTCGCGATCGGTTATGGCGTGGCGATCGGGGATGTGGATGGCGACGGAAAGTTGGATATTTTGCTGGCCGACCAAAAGCAGTTCGTCTGGTATCAAAACCCGAATTGGACTCGACATGTGATGGTCGAGAACCTGACCGAACTGGATAACGTCTGCATTGCCGCGCGAGATATTGACGGCGACGGGAAAGTTGAGGTCGCAGTCGGCGCTCGTTGGAACCCGGGCGACACTGAAAAGTCCGGTTCGGTTCATTACCTGCATCCCGCAGACGATCGCACGAAGCCTTGGAAGCCGATCGAATTAGTCCACGAGCCAGTCGTGCATCGAATGCGTTGGGTCCGTCTAAGCAAGAATAAGTTCGTGCTCGTGGTCGCGCCTCTACACGGGCGCGGGAATATTGATGGCAACGGAAAAGGCGTTCGGCTGTTGGCCTACGCTCCTCCTTCAAAACCGGAAACGCAGCCTTGGACGACAACGGTGCTCGATGACGAATTGCACGTCACCCATAATTTTGATGTCGCCAATTCATATGAGTCAAATGAAGACAAATCTGCTGAAGAGATCTTTTACCTGGGGAAAGACGGCGCCTTGCAAATCACGAATCACGACGGCCACTGGAAAAAGCGGTTGTTGCCGATGGTCGAAGGAGGCGGCGAGATCCGGTTGGGACGGTTATCGAAAACCATCCCGTTTCTGGCCAGCGTGGAACCGTTTCACGGTGACAAGTTGGTGGTTTACGAATACCTGGAGGCCGAACAATTGCAGAACCCACGGCGGCTAGTCGTTGATGAGAACTTGGCTCAAGGCCACGGGCTGGCCACAGGCGACTTCCTGGGAATTGGTTCGGATCAAATCGTCGTGGGTTGGAGAAACCCGAACGCGGATGGCAAGGTCGGAATCAAGATTTTCCAAAAGTCCAACGACGGAGGCGACACGACCAAGTCGGACTGGAAAGGCTCCTGGCTCGACGAGAACGGAATTGCCTGCGAAGATTTGCAGGCTGCGGATCTCGACGGAGACGGCGATCTCGACATTGTGGCGTCTGGTCGATCGACTCACAATTTGAAGATCTATTGGAATCAGCGGTAGATCGACACGATCATGTTTTGCAATTCATCCAACACGAGGTGCCCATGTCTTCATCTTTCGATCGCCGCAGTTTACTGGCAGTTGGTGCGATGGGACTTGCGACATCGGTGGTGCAAACTTCTGCGAAGGCTGAAGCTGAAATGACAAAGTCCGAATCAGCCTTTTCTTTTTGCCTGAACACCAGCACAATTCGAAAGTTTGATGGGAAGGGTGGAACGCCGCGACCAATTTTGGAACAAGTCAAGATTGCGGCCCAAGCCGGATACAGTGCGCTTGAACCTTGGATTCCTGATGTGCGAGCTTACCAGGAGAGTGGCGGAAGTTTGCGGGACCTTCGCAAACTCATTGAAGATTCAGGGTTGAGTGTCGAGAGTTCGATTGGATTTGCGCCATGGATTGTCGACGACGAAGCGCGGCGTGCCGAAGGCATCGAGACGGCCAAGCGCGACATGGAGTTGATCAAAGCAATCGGCGGGAAGCGAATCGCTGCGCCACCTGTGGGAGCGACGGAGCAGAGCGATTTGAATTTGTTCGCGGCGGCGGAACGATATCGAAAGCTGTTGGAGGCAGGGGAGGGGATTGGCGTTGTGCCGCAATTAGAGCTTTGGGGATTTTCAAAATCGCTGAGTCGACTCGGTGAGTTAATGTTCGTTGCTGTAGAAAGCTCGCATCCTGCGGCGTGTGTTTTGCCGGACATTTACCATATTTACAAAGGAGGCTCGGCGTTTGACGGGCTGGCCCTGATCGACGGAAAGGCCATCCATTGTTTTCACTTCAACGATTATCCAGCGGAACCTCCTCGCGCGAAAATCGACGACGCGGATCGCGTCTATCCGGGAGTTGGGGTAGCACCCATTGCGGCGGTCGTCCGAACTCTCATTGCCAACGGGTGTCGCTGCGTACTTTCGCTGGAGTTGTTCAATCGCGAATACTGGAAGCAAGATCCGCTAGAAGTCGCGAAGACGGGCCTAAACAAGATGCAGGCTCTGGTCGAGGCCGTGCATCCACTGAGTGAAGGGCGCTGAAAGATGCTGCTGTTCGCGACTCGAAGATTCGCCTCCCGTGAGACTATTCCTTCCGAGAAGCAACGGATTCGCATTTGAGCGTGTCCAAGATCGTCTTCACTTGAGCCGACGGAATCGCCAGAGAGGCAACACGGCCTTGGCGGGCAATGTTGATCCCGATCACGTTTCCATCCAGATCCAAGATTGGGCCACCACATTGCTCGGGGAACAGTGGTGAGTCGTGCTGGAAGACCCAGGGTAAATCGGTCGCACGATCGCTCGGGATGGCACCCAAACGGTTCATCATTTTGAAACGTGCGGCGCGTTCGGGAGAAAGGTTCATGCCCGCCAGAGTTACCGTTGTTTTCGACGCCGCGGTGCCTCGCAAATATTCAATGACCATTTGTTGGCCGGCTTTGCTGCGTTGAACTTCGGCAACGAGGGTCGAAACGTCCATCATCGGCTTTCCATTTGCCGAACGAATAACATCGCCCACGCAAAGCCCGGCGGCTTCTGCGGCGCTGCCCGGAGACACCTCCGTGATTTCAACGCCATCATGACGAGTGCGCGGAGTTACTCCCAAGAAGCCTTTTTCTGATTCCGCCAGCGAACGCGGCGTATGGCTGTAACTGCCGACAGCAATCGTATTGCCTGTCGCGTCACCAGTCACGAGGAACTCGCCCAAGCTCGGCTGCCTGTCAGAAAAGCTCAGGGGAGGCAATTCGGTTGCCACGGTCTCCAGCAAGACTAAATCGTTGGCTTCATCTCGCGGCCCAAGTTTGGCGGCGTAAATCACCCGTTTGTGATCGCGAATTCTCAAGGATGGCAGATCATTCACTTCGCTCAATTTTGTCAGCACAGAACCACGAGTGTCGACGACCGTGCCAAGGCAAACAACTTCTTGGCCATTGATGATTTCCACAATGGATGCCGCGTTCGTCGCGGAAATACTGCTCAGGGTGGCAAGGACGCTTGGTG
>JBEBGH010000634.1:0-1655 GCA_040081565.1 Pirellulaceae bacterium | reverse complement strand
TTGCTACGCTAGGTGCGTTGGCAGAGTCGCAGATGTGGAGGCAATTCCTGGCCATGAAATGCCAACGAAAAACGTGGGTTCGGATTGGCTGAGATTTGACACTGACAATGTAACGCTGACATTGCCTCCCGGATACGCCAGAGTTGAACCAAGCCGCAGTGGCAGCTCTCTCGTATTCGAAAATGATCAGCGTCGCGTTGCGCTTTTGATTGACAGTCAACCCGTAAGTGTGCGGGAAATTGAAGTGGACCCCGGTTTTAGGACCACTGGGCGCGAATGCTTAAGGAGCCGCGCCAAAATAAACTACCGAATTGGTGTTGACGCACCGGGTTGAATTGTCGGATAGTTCGGCGATGCCGGACGCGAACGTTATCGAAGGGATTCGTGATAAGTATCGAGACCTCTCATCAGAGCTGGATGAGCGAGGTCGTCGTATGTGGGCTGCTGTTGAAGCTCGATCATTGGGGCGTGGAGGAATTACTGCGGTCGCTGCAGCGACTGGTATTTCCGACCGTACGATTCGCAACGGCATCAGGGATCTGGCAAGTGGAGACTTGCTTTCTTTGGATCGACAGCGGAGAAGCGGAGGCGGTCGAAAAACATATCAGGATTTGCAGCCTGAACTGTTGGACGCATTGGATCGGCTCATCAATCCGACAACACGTGGCGACCCAATGAGTCCGCTGCGCTGGACGTGCAAAAGTACTCGAACGCTGGCGGTGGAACTCAGCAAGCAGGGTTTCGCCGTGAGTCCAACAACCGTACGTCGCCTGCTGGTGAAAATGGGTTACAGTCTTCAGGCCAATCGCAAGAAGCGGGAAGGCAGGCAGCATCCCGATCGCGATGCACAATTTCGGCATATCAACAATCGCGTGCGGGCGCAACAACGTCGTGGTGAACCAGCCATCTCTGTCGATACGAAGAAGAAGGAAATCCTTGGAAATAAGAAGGCTGTGGGCAGAACCTACGAACCAAAAGGGCGGCCTCGCGAGGTCGATACTCACGATTTCCCCGACAAAGAAAAAGGCAAAGTGGTGCCGTACGGTGTCTATGATATTCACCGTAACGAAGCGGGAGTCTCCGTTGGAATCAGTCACGACACGGCCGAATTCGCAGTGGCCGGCATCGAACGCTGGTGGCAGAAGCTCGGAAGAAAGCGCTACCCGTCAGCAAAACGAATCGTCGTCACCGCAGACAGTGGTGGCAGCAACAGTTCCCGATGTCGATTGTGGAAACTGGAATTGCAGCGGTTCGCCGATAAGACCGGCTTGATCGTGGAAGTGACACACTATCCGCCAGGCACCAGCAAATGGAATAAAATTGAACACCGATTGTTCTGCCACATCACGCAGAACTGGCGCGGGGAACCGCTCGAGACCCACGAAATCGTCGTGGAGTCCATCTCAAAGACAACGACGACGGAAGGATTAGAAGTCCACGTCTGGCTTGATCAGTCAATCTACGCGAAAGGTCGAAAGGTTCCCGATAAAGAACTCAACGAGTGCATTATAATTCGAAACAAGTTTCACGGAGAATGGAACTACACAATTCGTCCGCGAACTAACTAAACTTCCGGTAGTTTGTTTTGGCGCGGCTCCTAAGCAATGTTCTGACTCAGCAGCCGCATCCACCACGAGATATGGACTGTTCGAAAA
>JBEBGH010000306.1:0-6699 GCA_040081565.1 Pirellulaceae bacterium | reverse complement strand
ATCGTTGACAAAACCGTCCATCAAGGTCGAACATCGCACGAGAATTGCGTAGCTGTTTTCCAGGCTTGGCTCAACTCGATTGAGTGCGAGGCAGCCCATACAGAATTCTTTGATGTTTTGAGTTTGCAGAATCGCGGCCTTCCACTGAGTCGTCGGTACTCGCTCGAGCAGACGGCAAGCGGTTGTGGCGATCACATGATCGCTGTCCCCAACGAGTCGTAGAATTTCTTCGGTTGGCACCGCTGTGCCCGAACGTAGCAATGATTCTGCCGCACGTCGGCAGACGATCTTGGATTCGTCTTGCAGCATTGGCAAACAGATTTTGCCCCAGTTTTTTCGCGTGCCGCAAAGGTAACAAACCTTCACGCGGACCTGTTCGGAGGCATCCGTCGATAGTTTGACCAATGTCGCGTCGTCGAGTCGACCGAACAGAAAGAGATTTTCCAGAGCTTGACAGCGATTGTTCGGAGTGTTTTCGCCGTTGATGGCCACCGTGATCAAAGCCTTGGTGAATTCATCTGGATTCTTCGTGAACATCATCGCCATGTTCTGCCGGGCCCAGGGGCTGGTCGGTTGCGGATGACGCACGAGTCGCGTCAGATCATTTTCAAATTGCATGACTTGTTCTGGCACTGTGCCGGTCCAAGCGACACGGAAGACTCCGCCACTGGTACCGCGACCGCCGGTGCAGAAGTACAAAGCCCCATCTTCACCGATATCCAAATCGGTGACGTTGAGCGGTTTGCCTTTCAGGAATTCCTCGACCTCGGTCTTGTAGGTTGCTCCGTCAATGGTTTGCTTGACGGCCAGGATTCGGCCCTCGGACCAATCGGCGAGGAACAAGGCTCCCTGGTATCGCATCGGGAAATTGATATGTGTATAGCAGACGGCACCGGCCGGCGAGCCTCGGCCAGTTGTGGCCACTGGCTTAATGGTGTCGAGATAATAGTAAGGGAACTTCGCCCAGCCGCTGCGCCAGCCAACGTCGACTCCATCTGTTACGTGGTACAAGGCCGTGGGGCGATACCATGGCAAACCGACATCGGATTCCATGTCGCTGTCGTGTACGAACAAATCGTCATGGGCATTGAAGACGAGGTCATAGGCATTGCGAACGCCACCAGCCACTGTTTCAACTTGTGATCCATCCAGCGACATACGAATGATCGTTCCCGCAGGAGCCTTAACACCATTCGAGTGGCCGCTGGGGTCTTCGTAACGGGGTGCCAGGTCGGCTTCATAAGGAAATTGGTAGGGCCCGGCGATTTTCTGCGAATCCAGCAAGCCACTGCCGTTGCCGATGATGCAATACAACATGCCATCGGGACCAAGCGTAAGTGCGTGGGGGCCATGTTCGCCAGCGTCGCCTTTGAATTTCAACAGCGTTTTGACCACGCGCATTTCGGTTGCTTCAGGGCGTACTCGTTCCAGGCGATATAAGGCGAGGCCATCAGGTCCATCACCGGTCACAAACAACTTTCCATTGATTGGCAGCAGCCCTTGGCAGTTTTTAATTTGCGCGCAAGCGGTTGTGACCCGTTTTTGGCCAAACGGAATCGACAGGTCGGCAACTTTTAGCGTTCCGCCTTCCTCCGAGAAGATCAGATTGCCGAATTCATCGAATGCCATCGCGATAATTGAGCCGCTTTCGTCTCCCGACAAAATCGGATCGATTCGGAATTCGGGATTGAGCTCGAATTTCGGTTCGGACGTCGTTGCGGTGTCTTCCGGACCAGGTTGTGACGCTTCAATGCTTGGGGCAGGCTTTTCAACCGCCACGATGGGTTGCTCAGGGGCTGCTGGCGTTGTGGAATCCGCGTTTGCGTCAGAAAGTTGAATCGGTGCGGTAGGGGAGGGTTGTTGTTCCTCAACCACAACTTCGCTCGGTTTCTTAATCGCCATCGGCTTTGATATCGGAATGACGTTGGCGGCTGTAGACGAAACTGCCTCCATCTGGTTCGCTTCAGGATTGGCGGGAACCGAAGTTTCAGGTTGCGAGCCGTTTTGGCTTGCGGCGATTGCGGATGGATTCGGGCTATCAACTGTGGAGGCAACAGAAGCGGAAGTTGTCATTGGTGCAGCCGGCAACCAACCCATGTCGCGAAAACGGGGCTTGTACCATTCCTCGGCGGGAACTTGTGTCGTCATCCACGTTTCGTCGATCGACATCGCGCGCCAACGGACTTCCGATTTTTCTTTCACCCGAAATCGCAAGGCTAGACCATTGTCTTTTGGACTAGGCGAAGTTACTTCGACCGCGAGCAAGTTTACACCGGGATAAATGTAATTGCTGGTGTCGATGGTCTGATACTCAGTGCTACCCTCGCCCTTGGTAACCAATCGGCCGTTCATGTACAAAGAAAATTTTCCGGTGGCGGCAATCAAGACCTGACTCTGCTCAGGACCGACCAAGGTCATTTTCTTACGAAACAGACAAGTCCCCGGTTGGTCCGGATTGTTGCCTACCAATGTCCAATGGAAGTCCGCAGGCTCTTGAGCCCGGACGACGGATTGCCCTAAACCAATAGCCGTTCCCACAATTGCGAACGCAATGGCAATGAAACGACACAGAGACAATTTGTTAATCATGGCTCGCCTGAAATGGACCTTTTTTTGTGACGGCAAAGTGTCAAACCCGGCGGCTACACTTTTTTGGACCGTTTTCAATCAATCGGCCAAAAGGAGTGTTTGGGTTTCGTAAACTAATCCGATTAATAAGAAAAATTGGTTTGCCAAGGGTTTGCTGTCATCGGCAGGCTCAAGTTAGGTGGTTTTGGCGGCTTTTTTTGGGCAAATAGAGAATCTTGGCAGAGTTTTCTAATTGCAGATGGCCCCTCGGCTGATAAAAATAGAGGGATTGCCGAGTCTCCCCTCGAAAATCTCGTTTTTGACTGACCTGTATCGGAACACCCAGAGTATTCGTCCATGAAGAATTTCGCGCAGCAGTTTCGTTCATTCCTCTTTGGAAATCGCGATTTTAACGTTCGCGCTTCGGCTCCAACGGAAAGTCGTTTCTCGTTTTCGCGTCTGGAAAACAGAAATTTACTCGCCAGCATTACGTTTAGCAGCAACATTATCACCGTCCGCGGCGACGCAACTGACGACCAAGTCCTGGTGCAGTTCGCCAGCCCGACGGATGTTCGGGTGACGATTGTGGGTGTCGATTCGCAAGTGTTCGCGCGGGCCGACGTCGCTGTCTTGCAATTCTTTGCGAACGCCGGAAATGACTTTTTCCGCAACGACACAGATGTGCAGACGATTTGCATCGGCGGAGACGGCAACGATCGTTTCTTGGGCGGTACTAGTATCGACAACTTTTACGGCTCCGCAGGCAACGACTCGTTGCTTGGTCGTGATGGAAACGATTTTCTGCAAGGCGACGATGGCAATGACACGCTGGTTGGCGGCATCGGTGAAGACGGATTGTACGGTGACGACGGCAACGATCTTTTGTTGGGCGAAGCCGATGTCGACCTTTTGAATGGCGGTGCTGGCGATGATTCGCTAGATGGTGGCGAAGGCGACGACGAATTGAATGGCGGTGCCGACCGCGATCAAATCCGCGGTGGATTAGGTAACGATACTGTGGAAGGCGGAACGGGTGCCGACCGCATTTATGGACAGGAAGGCAATGATGTCTTGTCGGGCGGTCCGCAGAATGACCGAATCTTTGGCGGCATTGGTGATGACGAAATCCACGGGGCAGAAGGCAACGACGGTTTGCGCGGCGAAGACGGCAACGACAACCTGTTCGGGACCGAAGGTAACGACCTGATGCGAGGCGGCAACGGTGACGACCTCCTAAACGCTTTTACGGGCGATGACGTGGTTTACGGAGACAACGGTAACGACTCGATCATACTCGGTGATGGTAACGACTACGCCATCGGTGGTGAAGGAATCGATACGATCTACGGAAACGAAGGAAATGACATCGCCTTTGGTTCCAACGGAAATGACATTCTATTTGGCAATGAAGGTAATGATCAGCTTCATGGTGAAGCGGGTGTCGATACGATTCAAGGTAATGAGGGTATCGATGCGATTTTCGGCGGGTTGGAAAATGACTTGCTAGATGGCGGCACAGAAGCCGACTCGATTTACGGTGAATTGGGGAACGATTTCATCTTTGGTCGTGCTGGTGCCGATTCGCTGTTCGGCGGCGATGGCGATGACATGATTTTTGGCGATGTCGGAGCGGACTTCATCGATGGCGGAATTGGAAACAATGCAATCGACGCTGGTGACGGCAACGACACGGTCATAACCTATGAAGGCAACGACAATATTCTGCTGGGCGCGGGTAACGATTCCGCCAATGCGGGGGCGGGCGACGACTTTGTTCAAGGCAGCGATGGCGACGACGTTATCAATTTGGGTCTCGGTCATGACACCGCGCTCGGTGGCGCTGGAAACGATATCATTCGTGGACAAGACGGCGACGACAATTTGCAGGGCGGCGATGGCAACGACAAATTGATCGGCGGACTGGGAACCAATCGCTTGTTCGGTGACGCCGGCCGTGATGGATTGATTGGCGGTGCTGGTGGTTTCACGTTCATGAACGGCGGCTTGGGTGACGACCGGTTCCTGGTTTTCACTACCGATATCATTATCGATGTCGCCAGTGAAGACGCGCTTTTGCGGTTTGTCAACGTCTCCAACCAATGGACGACCGACGAAATGGAACAAGTCGATATCGGCATCGGGCGATTGCACGGTTTCATCAACAACTCGCGGTTATTGAAGGACTCGATCACTTCGGTTCCCTTGATTTTCGAAAAGCACTTTTCGCTTGGTGGCGGCGTCGCCACGGTGAATACCTATCAAAATGGCAACACCTTGAACTACAGCTTGGTTGGCCGGGATTGGTTCAGCTCGATTGATAACTTCCGAGTGCTGAAATACGCCGATTGGAATGAAAACGATGCAGTTGCTGCCAAGGCTCGGGAAACTGAAACCTATCGAGTCATCGGACACAACTGGAATTCGACTGAAGAAATCGCGAACCTGTTGCCAAGCCGGCAATACTTGTGGAACGAATTCTTGAACGCCAGCAGCTGGACGCAACTAAACCCATTTGATTTTACGAATTTCGCGCTCTCTCACGACGCGAATTGGTATTACCTGCGATTGGCTAACTTTGCGAGAGATTTCGCGAAGACCAATCCTTTCGAAGACTGGTCCACCATTTGGGAAATCAAGTTTGACGATGCTTTGCAATCGCAACGCCGCAACTTCACATCGAAGATTTCAATTGTTGACAGCTTGTTGGTTGGATTAAATAGTCTTTAAATACAGAGCGACGGCAACGTACTTGATTTAAACTAAAAGGCCTCGGGGATTTCCCGAGGCCTTTTTTGCTTGAAATCCAATCAATTTTACATTGCTATAAAAACGCCATTTTATCGTACGGATGAAGCCAATCGTCTTGAGCTGGGATCGAATAGCAGCGGAAAAAACTGGCCCTCCATTTTGTTTCCTTTCGGAATCGGAGGGACGCTGTGTAACAACTCGTCGTTGGAATCTGAATGAGTTCCATCTTTGAAGACGTTGAGGACCACAGCACGGCGGAGATTACTGGTCGTATTGGCATGCGACCCATGCACGGTGAGCGGGTGATGAAATGAAGCCTGCCCGGCCTCCATTTCCACTGCCACAGGTTTCTGGAACTGGGCCCATTGCTCGTCGCTCAACACTCCTCGGATCGCGTCCATGTCACCGGCCAACCCCGTGATCGGCAGCAGCGGCCAGTGGTGGCTGCCCGGCACGTAATACAAACATCCATTCTCACGAGTGCTGCGATCAAGTCCCGTCCAGCAAGTCAAATGCTGCATCGGTTTCGTTCTCGTCCAATAAGAATAATCCTGGTGCCAAGCGACGACGCCCCCATGCTTCGCCGGTTTGCAGAACAATTGGTCGTGCCAAAACCGAACGGCTCCGCCCAGCAACTGACTGCAGGCCATGACGAACCGAGGATTCCACAGAACGTCATGCAGCCCAGAACGCAAGCGCCAAGCACCTAGCGCGTGAAACAACACTTTGTTCGGATCAGCCGATTCATTCGAATGATATTCGTACCAAAGTTCGCGACCGGGATGGTCCGGTTCGAACAACTCCGCCAGTTCGGCTCGCAGTACTTCGATTTGCCGGGCGCCCAGCATCGGAACGCCAGCCAAAAATCCCTGCTCGTGAAACGAGTTGACTTGCTCGTCAGTCAGCCGCAGGTCGTGCCACTCGGAATCCGTTTGTGGCCAGCGGAACAAATCACTCACCAGTTCATGTCGCTGCGAAAGATCTACGACCATGATTAACACCTTTAAATCTAATTCGACGTTGTTTATTGGACGAATGCGAAAGAGCTGGTACCTTTCACGCATCGAAATTGTAACTTGCGGTGGGCACTAATGCATTGGCCATCGACCGGTTGTTAAACCGCAAGCGACCTTCCCGTCCGCCGATTTAATCAAGTTGTTGTTGGCAGGCTTTTTCGTAGTTGGGATGAGCGGTTTTGTCGAGAAGTTCGTAGATGAAGCGGCTGGGGTGACGTTGGCGGGACTTGCCCCACTTCATGCGACTGAGTGACATGCTCATCGTCAAAACGTCTTGAGCGCGGGTCACGGCGACGTAACAAAGACGGCGTTCTTCGGCGACACCCGACTCGTCCTCGCCAATGCTCCGGTGATGGGGCAAGATCCC
>JBEBGH010000305.1:0-6701 GCA_040081565.1 Pirellulaceae bacterium | reverse complement strand
CAACTGTGTTCGAAACTGCCTGCGTCCAATTTACACTTTCTCCCGGGCGCACGGTAGATTCCGTGCGGGCCGAAAAGATGAGTGCAAACTTTGAACCCATTCGCTGAAATGCGGAATTACTTGGCGAGATTTGCCTAAAACGAACAATTTACGGTAGGATAACGGCTTCCAACGACGATTCTTGACAACGGTTACCTCATGAAGTGTCCATTTTGCCAAGCCGATAACGACAAAGTCATCGACTCGCGCGGCGGCGAAAATGGCTTTGTGATTCGCCGTCGGCGCGAGTGCCAATGTTGCTGGAAACGATTCACCACTTACGAGCGAGTCGCTGAGGTTGAGATTCGGGTCGTTAAACGAGATGGAGCACGCGAACCGTTCAGCCCGGAAAAAATTCGCCAAGGCCTTGAGAGGGCACTCTGGAAACGTCCAATCTCGACCGAACGAGTCGAGCAGGTTATTCGAGAAATCTTGCAGGACATCTACGAAGTGGGCGACACTGAAATCGAAAGTCGCGAGATTGGCGAAATGCTCATCAATAAATTGGCTGAGATCGATCAGGTCGCCTACATTCGCTTCGCGAGCGTCTATCTGAAGTTTCGCGATATTCACGACCTGGTTGAACAAGCCATGCCGTTGCTGGAACAAGTTCGGACGTCCTCACCGAAAAATGTTCTTAACGAATAGCCCGCCGAATCATTCGCGCCGCCAATCGCCGGACTTGCCGCCTGATTTTTCCACGAGTTTGGTTTCGCGTATGATCATCGCGCGGTCAGAACTTTTGCACATGTCATAGATCGTGAGCGCGGCGACCGAGGCGGCCGTAAGTGCCTCCATCTCAACGCCAGTTCGATCGGTAGCCTTGGCCGTGGCTACGATTTTCACGGAATCATCGTCGATCAATTCAAAATCGATCGCGACCGAGTCGAGTCGCAACGGGTGGCACATCGGGATCAACCGGCTCGTCTCCTTGGCGGCCATAATTCCCGCGATGCGAGCAACCGCAAAAACGTCGCCTTTGGCAATTCGGTTTTCGACGATCAATTCCCTGGTTGCCGGTTTCATCGCGATTGTGGCAGTGGCCACTGCGACACGGCGAGTCAACGCCTTGTCCCCTACGTCGACGATGTGCGCTTCGCCCTTTTCATTCAAATGGGATAGTTCGGACATTGTTTGGCTGCAAGATTGGTCCAGGAAGCAATGAACTAACAATTCTACCAAGGAATTTCGCCGCAGATGTTGGATTGCTGGTCGATTTGAGGATAATTGAAACTTCAAACGAAGGAACCAGCATTGAAAAAGAAGACGTCGAAGTTCAAGTGCCCAGCGACCGAATGGGCTCTCATTACTCACGCGAAAAATATTCCCGCCAAGCGAATTTGGACCACCACCGTTGGTCGGGGGCAACTCGCGCGTACTTTGGCAACCGAGCGACCGGATGCAGAGGTTACCTGCCTATCGCTCGACGCTTATTTGGCCGAACGAGTCCTGGCCGAAGCCACCGGCGAGGTCCCAGCCGGGTTGCGTGTCTATTGTCAGGCGGATTGGCCCGAGTCGACTTGCGATTTGGTTTTACTGCCCGTCGACGAAAATGGTGAAGAAGAGTTGGCTCGCGACCTGATGCAGTCGGCGTATATGAAACTGGAGATCGGCGGAAAATTCCTGCTCTCCGCGCCGCATCGCTGGGAGGGCTGGGCCCGGGAACAATTAAAGCCGTACGACAAACGAATCAAAGCGACTCGGATTGACGACGCGGTTGTATGCGAAGTCGAAAAGAATAGCGAGTTGAAGCGTCCACGCGAATTTTCCGCAGAAGTTGCCTTTCGTGACCGGGAAAAACTCATCCAGTTGCGCACACGACCGGGCGTTTTCGCGCATCGCAAACTGGATTTAGGTGCCCGGCAGTTACTTAACACGATCGAAATCGGCGAATCGACAAAACGAATTTTGGACCTGGGCTGCGGGAGTGGTTCGGTTGGGCTGGGGTTAGCGATGCGGGGCGAAGGCATCCAAGTGGTTGCCGTTGACAGCAACCCTCGGGCGTTGGAATGCACTCGCAACAGTTTTTCCGCCAACGGACTTGGCAATTTGCAGACCATTCTAAATCACGACGCACAATTGGTGTTAGACCAACCCGTTGATTTGGCCGTCGCCAATCCGCCGTACTTCTCGCACTTTAAGATCGCCGAAATTTTCTGCGAGATTGCTTCGCGAAATTTGCGAAAGGGTGCCCAGGTATTCTTCGTGGCGAAAAACGTCGATTGGTACCTGGAGAACTTTGGCCGGTGGTTTTCGCAAGCCGAGATTATCGAGAGCGGCGGGTATCGCGTGATCACGGGCGTCCGCTAACGCCAAAGGCGATCGTCCGAGAAGGGATGGAGCGGTGCATCGAACTTGGGTGCCGGCAGAGCCTTGAGACAGGCAGCCGCAAAAGCCATGTCGGCCTTGGTGGTGATCTTCACGTTCAAGGGAGAACCGGTCACCAGAGTGACTTTGTGCCCGAACGACTCAACCAGCTGGGCTTCATCTGTCGGCACGTTGGATTTGTCGCGGCGGGCGATGGCCTCCAGCAAGAGCTTCTTCTCGAAGACTTGCGGTGTCTGAGCCAGCCACAGGTTTTTGCGATCAACGGTTTCGGAAATGGTCTGGCCGTCCGCCGACCGCTTGATGGTGTCGGCGACGGGAGTTGCCAGGATTGCGGCCTTGGTTCGCGTGCCGACTTCAAAAACGTTTTCGATCCACTCATCGGCGAGGCAGGGTCGCGCGGCGTCATGGATCGCGACGAAATCGGATGTCGCAGCGACTTTCGCAAGGCCACGTTCGATGCTGTCGCAACGTTCCTTCCCACCATCGACCAAGTCGATCCCCATTACGGCGATGTTTGCACCGAAACGCGAGACGAAATCTTCGCGATCATCCGGGGAGATGACCAGGATCACCTGTTTAACATCTTTTCGGTTAAGAAATTTTTCGGCCGAGTACAACCAAACCGCCTTTTGGCTCAATAGAGCAAACGGCTTCTTGTAGTTCGGATCGCGAAAGCGGCTACTCTGCCCCGCCGCCGCCAAGATTACTGAGAAAGATGCCATAACGACCGCTGCAGAAAATTGGTGAACGATTTTTTCGATAGGAGGCAAAACGCCTGACAGCATCTTATCAAATTTCGCTTCGACTTATGGTCGTCGCAGCAATCGTTTCGGTACCTGCGAGTACTAGACCCTTGCTAATCGTGCTGAATCAAGGTTGTCGGAAGTGCTTTTTTTAACTCGTCCAGTCCAGCGGGTGTGATTTTTGTTCGACGAAGGTCCAGGATGGAAAGTTGCGTCAAACCCTTGAGCTGCTGCAGCCCTAAATCTGAAATTTTAGTGCCCCGAAGTAGCAGAATTTTGAGTTGCGTTAAACCGGTGAGATGATCCAAACCGGCATCAGTAATCGCGGTACTCGAAAGTTCCAAGAGTCGAAGCCGAGTAAGACCCTTGAGATGCTCCAGACCGGTATCTGAAACCGCTGTGTCACTGAGGTTCAAGCATTCGAGTTGAGTGAGTCCTTTGAGATTCTCCAAACCGGCATCCGTAATTTCGGTGCTCGAAGACTTCAGTTTTTTAATCTGCGCGAAATTCTTGAGATGCCCAAAAACGCCATCTGCAGGATTGGTGCCACTGAGTCCCAGAGATTCAAGCTCAGTTAAACTCTTGAGGCGTTTGAACGCGGCCTCGTGGACCGAGCGGCCATTGAATTTCACTATTGTTAGGTTCCCCTTTGAGGGCCGGCCCAATAATGAATCCAGCCATAGAGATCGTTCCGTCTTGTCAAAATCGACGAGACATCCGACGCTCATAAGAGCATCGATATCCGCTTGAAGTCTGGCGTTCTTTCGCCGTTGGTATGCAATCCACCCAAGCCCAGAACCGACGACGAGCGTCAAAACCAACAGCGTCCGCAGGTTGAATTGCAGCCATCTGCGCTTTGGTCTTGTTGGCTTGGAGTCTGAGGACTGTTGCGTGAGCGATTCTGTCATCGGTAACAGGACATTTGAACGAGGGTTTGCAATTGAAGCATCCTAACATGTCGTAACAACGACTTGCAGCAATTCTTGAACGTCGAAGAACTGGCACGGTTGGGCGAATTGCTGGGTTGAAGTGCACCAAGATTAGTTTATCGCGTCATCATAAATCGTGCAATTCGGTAAGGCCTTTTGTAACCTGGCTACCCCGCTTTTTGTGACTTTTGTCCACCGAAGATCCAGCTGTGTAAGTTGTGCTAAGTGCTTGAGTTTCTCCAACCCGGAGTCTGTGATTGCGGTGTCGGTGAGTTTCAGTTTTTCGAGCTTTGTCAAACCCCTGAGATGCACTAGCCCGGCGTCTGTGATTTTGGTTTCGTTGAGACTGAGAAAATTGAGGTTCGTCAAACCCTTGAGATGCACCAGGCCGGCGTCTGTGATTTTGGTTTGGCTGAGACTGAGAAAATTGAGATTCGTCAAACCCTTGAGATGCGCAAATCCGACGTCGGTGATTTCGGTTCTGTGGAGATCCAGAGATCTGACGTTCGAAAAACTCTTGAGATGCAGCAGCCCGGCATCTGTATTTGGACTGCCATAGAGACGCAGACTATGGAGGTTCGTCAAACCTTTGAGGTGATCCAGCTCGGCATCTGTGACTGTGCTAGAGCCAAAATAGACTAAAACGGTCCCGAAATCACTCCGGTTCAACAACCAATCAAATCGACTTGGCCGAAAAGAATTGTCTGGGTAGAACTCAAAGTTACAGCCGAGTCTCTTAAGGGCATGGAGATTTGTTTGAATTCTTGCTTGAATTCTGGCGTTCTTTCGCCGCTCGTACATCACCCAACCTAGCCCCAAACCGACAACGAGCGTCAAAACCAACAACGTCCGCAGGTTGAATTGCAGCCATCTGCGCTTTGGTTTTGGCGTCGACGATTCAAAGGATTGTTGCGTGGGTGTTACGGTCATCGGTAGCCGGGCATCTGAACAGCGGATAGCAATTGAATCATCCTAACATGGCGGGGGGCAAGATAATCTGGCTGGCGTTTTGCCTGAAATCGTGACCGAAAGCACGCATATTTATTTGATTAGAATATGGAAACTCAATCGACATGATACCGGGGGGGGCTTTTTGGGTCATTCGAGGATTCGCCATGGCCTTGCGGTGTACGAAGGGCGCGATGATGCCACACACCGTCCGGATTTTTGTCGTCGGTTGCTCCAAGTCGCGAACGACAACAGGCAACATGCGCCGATGACCGCCGAAGTTTGGTTGCACCAACGGTTGCACCTGCGGCAGTCAATTCGTGTAACTTTAAGTCACATTTTGAAAACAGGTCGAACAAACAAGGTGACGACCGAAAACGAAAAAACCCCGCAACAACTGGGGTTATTGAAGGGTTATTCGAGGTGGAGACGAGGGGGGTCGAACCCCTAACCCCCTGCTTGCAAAGCAGGTGCTCTCCCAATTGAGCTACGTCCCCGTTCTGATTGTCAAACGGACCCATAATCTACCAACCTTGGGTTGGGTTCGGAATCCGTCAGATCAGCAAACCATTTTAGCGGAGTAAAACCCCGATACCCGGTTCACCGATCAATGGGCGTGCCAGAATTCGAATCTGGGACCTCGTCGTTATCAGCGACGCGCTCTAACCAACTGAGCTACACGCCCGAATTTGCCAAAGGAATGAGCGATTTGCCCGTCCGCTTCGACCGATTATTGAAGTTCAACATTTTAGGAAATGACGGCTACCTGTCAAACGGTGTTCGCGGTATCCGGCCTAAATTCCCGTTGAAAGGCTAAAATATTTGCAAGTATCGACCTTTGTTACACCGTTCTCGAATCAAATCTTTTTGAGTATCGGGTTCGGCAGGCCGAAACGTCGCAGCCAGCGAAATCTGCTGGTATCGAGTGGAACTGCTCTTTCTTGAGTTCCAAATCGTCCTCTGCAAACTCTACGGCCATTCTCAGAATTTCGGACAACGTAAATTACCGAGTCGCGCAACAGCTTGCCTAATCCGACGCGACACCCACAGGCTCAATCGAAATTCTCTTGACAAGGGTGGCGCAATTCGAACACTTAACATCAGCGATCCGCAAATATCGAGTCGGCGCATGTGTTCACGTTTTCTTTTGGATATCCACGTAATGAGATCAGCAGTTTTTTTCGCAATCGGGTTCTTGGTAGTGTTGGCTCCGACATTGGTAGTCGCTCAAGACAAAACGAAGGACCAACTCAAAACGGCCTTGTCCATCAAACCGATTCAATCGGTTGATATCGATGTACCCACAGCCGACGAAATTGCGAATTGCAAAATCGAAAGAACGATCGAAACGATTGACATTCCCGGTTGGCTGGTGGTGGACGAATCTGGTCGCAAACTTCGCCAGTTCCTGGACGTTGATGGCGACAAGAAACTGGATGTCTGGCAGTTCTTTAAAAACGGCGTCGAGGTTTACCGCGAACTGGATTCAAACAAAGACGACAAGCGTGACCAATTTCGCTGGTTGGGCACGGCAGGGACTCGCTGGGGTATCGACGAGGATCAAAACGGATCGATCGATCGCTGGAAACAGATCTCAGCCGAGGAAGTCGCCGGCGAAGTATTTCTGGCCATTCGCGAGCGAGATACCAACCGTTTCCGCGCCGTGCTGCTGACTGATGCTGAGCTGAAGAAGCTGGGGCTGCGAGCTGAGCTG
>JBEBGH010000633.1:0-1661 GCA_040081565.1 Pirellulaceae bacterium | reverse complement strand
GTATACGACAGCCAACAGCCAGAAAAAGGAACGCCACCAGAATTTCAGGAAATTAAAAAATCGGTCGGCACGGTAGTTTCAACGATCACCGCGCGACCCGATGGTCAAATCATCAACCGGAAATCGGAGTACTCCAAGGCACGTCTCGGTGTTGGCGAAATCCTGGTGCCGCTGCCTGATCAACCCGTTGCCATCGGCCATCAATGGGCCGTGCCAACGCAGCTGCAAGTGGAAGATGAAAACGGGCTGGTTCAAAATCTCTCTGCGCGAGTTTTGCATGAACTGGAAAAGGTGGTTGAGGGCAAAGCCTACATCTCGATTCGCACCGAGATTTTGACTCCGCTCGAAAGCGACAAAATCCGTTCGCAAATCATGCAGCAAATGAGTTCTGGTTACGCCGTCCTGGATCTTGAACGCGGTTTGATCGTTTTCAAAGAGTTGGATTGGAACGAAAAGGTCCAAGGCTTCGAGGGCAACGACAGCCTCTTGCAGTACATGGCCAAGCTGACGGAGAAGATTGTCAACGAAGAAAACGCATCCTCCAAGAAACCGACGGTCAGCCACAACGAATCGGTGGAAATCAAACCCCGCGATGGCAAGCCAATCATGCGGAAATAGGTGCGGTTACTTCAGGAAGCGTTGACCACCGACGAGAAACGCCGTGCTCGTGTAGAATTTAAGGGATGAATTTCGATTCCCAACGATTCCTGGTAGTGGTTTGGTGCGTTGCAACGCTGGCGCTCGGCGTGTATTGGGTCGCGTTTGCCAGCGAGCTTTCCGCGCGGGTCATCGTTGCCACTGTTGGCTTGGGATTCGGTGCGGCCTTTCTTTCGCTGACTCTTGCGGTACCCCTGCTCTTGGCGATGAGTTCCAGCCGGTACCGCGTTCCGTATTTGATGCTGCTGGTTTCTCTGGCCACAGTCCCCGTGTATGTCCAAGTAGGTGCCTGGGACAGCATTTTCGGGAAGCTCGGCTGGCTGACGCTTTCGATCAACGACTCATTCACGCCGCTAGTGAACCGCTGGTTGGCGGCCATTTGGATTCACGGTGTCGCGGCAGCCCCCCAAGTGGCCCTAATCCTCTGGGCAGGCCTTTCCCTTGGTCGAGGGCAGTACGAGGAGCAAGGATTGCTCGACACAAGTCCGGCTGGTGTCTTTTGGCGCGTCACCCTCCGCCGATTGATTCCGTTTGGTGCTCTCGCGGTCCTCTGGGTTACGATTGTCTGCTCGCGCGAAATTGCCGTGACAGATATTTATCAAATCGGAACTTTGGCCGAATACATCTATCTTGGTTATGCGATGGGTCAGGGGATGCAGATGTTTTCGTCATGGGGATCTGAAGCTCAAGAGTTAAGTGTCCTTTTGCAGATTATTACCGTGGGCTGGTTCGGAATAACCGCGTGGTGGATGTCCGCAAGACTTCTGGATGTCGAGTGGGAATTAACGACCAAAGAGCTGGAGCGTGTGGTTCCCCAAAGAGGTTGGATCGCCAGCGTTTTGGGCGTCGCCGTCGTCTTCATCATTTTCGTGGCGCCCCTCGCCAACGTCTTCGTCCGCGGCAGCATGGCGGTGAGGCGAATCGAAGGTGTGCCCCAACAAGTTTTCGAGCCGTCCAATTTTTTGGCGTCGATCGGCCGTTGCATCCGGGATTACCAAACTGAG
>JBEBGH010000304.1:0-6720 GCA_040081565.1 Pirellulaceae bacterium | reverse complement strand
ACGGTTAACTCGACGGGTACGCTGGCCATTAATGGTTTCAATGATACGGTGGGCCAAGTCATCGTCGACGGCGGTTCGATCACTGGAACTGGAGGAACATTGTCGAGTACTGCGAACTTCGATGTCCGCAGCGGTTCGTCATCGGCCAGCCTCGGGGGCTCTGTCGGATTGAATAAATCGACCACCGGATCATTTACCCTCTCGAATACCAATAGTTACACAGGCACAACGAACGTGAACGGTGGTTCGCTGATTCTGGGTCATGCGACCAACACCCTGTCTGATTCCGGTGCGGTTGTCGTCAATGGCGGAACTTTGTCCATTGGTAACAACAATGATACGGTCGGTAGCGTCACGCTCGTCAACGGGTCACTGGCGGGAACGGGTGGCAAATTGAGCGCTTCGGCTTTCAATGTACAGAATGGGACGATCACTGCCGGCTTGAGCGGACTGGGCGGATTGACCAAATCAACTGCGGGCACGGTGACTTTGTCGAGCGCCAGTGATTATCTAGGAAATACCGACATCAATTCAGGGACGTTCATCATCAGTTCCCTGGGCTCGATCAATTCCTTTTTGTCGACATTCAATTCCTCGGGCGATTTAACCCGAATCGACGCCGGGGGACTTGTCAGCGTGAACCAAGTAAACCTGCTTGGTTCCACAACCATGACGGTCAACGGAACGTTGAACGCGACCTCCGGTGTGAACGTGGGCGCAAACGCTGTGTTGAAGGGGAATGGGCAAATCAATGCAGCATTGACCTTGGCGACGGGTGCTCAATTAGCACCGGGAAATTCCATTGGACAATTGACGATGAACTCTTTGGCGTTGTCCGGTACTTACGATTGGGAAGTAGACAGCACCGCGAATTCAGCCGACTTGGTTGATGTGACTTCTGTTTTGGATTTAAGCGGTGCCAGTTTGAATATCATCGAACTGGGAACCTTTGAAATTGGTAAGAAGTTTACCCTGTTTTCATACGGAGCGTTAAATCCATCGCAATTCACAGGTTGGGCAAACGGCTCGACTCAAGGCGGTTGGAAAATCAACTATTTCGATTCCGCTCCTGGCTTGAATGGCGGATCAGGCTTGGGTTTCGTAACATTGACTTCGGTCCCAGAGCCTTCGACACTGTTTCTGGGTGTGCTTGGTTTGGGCGGGATTGCAATGCGTCGCCGCCGTCGAGCCTAGTATCAATTGGAACACTCAGACAATTTGGGCATTCCTTAAACAGCCATTGAAAAATTCTGAGCGTTTCAATGGCTGTCTGTTTTTTTCTTGACAAATAGTCACTACCGCCATTTGATGCAGTACCAGTGCAGTCCCCGCGGCAATACGACGTTGTTCCGAACGGGGTGTTGTGGAACAAAAGCCGAGGAAATATCGTATGGGAGTAATCCAACGAATTTTTCCAACCGGCTGTTGCGATGTTGAGTTTAAAAAACGTCAAAAAGACCTTCACGCAACCAGACGGTTCCAAAACACAGATTCTCGATGTGCCGGAATATTCACTTGCCGCCGGTGAACAGGCCGTGCTCATCGGGCCCAGTGGCTGCGGCAAGACCACCTTATTGCACATTATTGCCGGAATTACACGTCCCACTTCTGGCAGCGTGAAAATCGACAATGTTGAAATCACCAAGTTCTCCGAAGCGGTCTGCGACCGAATTCGAGCCAACAAATTGGGCTACGTGTTTCAAACGTTTAATTTGTTGCCGGCCTTTACCGCGCTTGAAAATGTGATGCTGGGAATGACATTTTCGTCTGGTCGTGCTTCCTCCTCTCGTGCTCGCGAATTATTGGAACGAGTTGGGTTAGGGCACCGATTAAACAGTCGCCCCAAAACCATGTCCGTGGGGGAACAACAGCGAGTCGCGGTCGCGCGGGCGTTGGCGAACCGTCCCAAAATCTTGCTGGCTGATGAGCCGACTGCCAACGTTGACCCCGCTAATCAGCAACACGTTATTGATTTAATTCGCGAAAATTGCCGTAAGGAAAACGTTGCCCTGCTCATCGTGACGCATGCGATGGAGGTCTCCAACCAGTTTTCGCGAGTCGATCGCCTGGATCAAATCAACCTGGTAGTGGCCAATGCTCGAGGTGTGGCATGAGCCTGCTAAAAATTGCCTGGCGCAGTATTCAACATCGTGGACTGGGATCGTTGTTGACCATCATCTCGATGGCGCTCGGGGTCATGATGGTGGTTTCTGTTTTGTCGATCAACGGATTGGTGAGTGAATCGTTTCGGAGCAATTCGAGTTTCGGTTACGACTTGATCGTCGGAGCCCGTGGTGGCGGCACGCAATTGACCTTGAGTTCGGTTTTCTATCTGGGCAAAACGGTTGAGACGGTTCCCTACGAATATTATTTGGCGTTCTGTGACCAAAAGACCCGTGCGGTTGAATTCCGCAATTCAATTGCCGTTCGCGCCAACACGGAGCAGCAACGAGCCATTGAGGCCTTGAATTCTGTGCGAACACATCCCGTCGGAGGGGGCTGGGGTGCCATTGCCGAAGAATTGGCGGCTGGTTTTCATTCACGTCAGCAAATCGAGTTCATGCAGATTGATGAGCGAGGGCTGTTTTCCAACTATGTGAACTTTGCAATTCCGATTCTGCTCGGTGATACTTATCAGATTGAAGACTCCGATGCTTATTTTAAGGCTTGTGCGACAAACAAGAATTTTTTTGAGTTGTTGACGCTGAGTAACAAGCAGAAGTTCACTTTCGCCCAAGGGCGTCCGTTCGACGACGCCGATGCCGAAGTCGGTTACTTCGGTTGCGTCATGGGTTCGGCGGTGGCCCGTGCTTCCGGCAAGAAAATCGGCGATCAAATCAAGGTCACGCACGGTATTCCCGGAACAAGCGCCGCCCACTTGCATGACCAGTTGTTCACGATCGTGGGTATCTTGGATCCGACCGGAACGCCCAACGACAAAGTAGTCTTTGTGAACATGGAAGGTTTTTATCTGATCAATGATCACGTTAAGCCCATCGAGGAAGAAGTCGGAATCAAGTTTGGCCAGAATGACGAAGATGAAGCGGAGCAGGAAAAGCCTGCCGCTGTCGATGAACCTGGAGTGGAGCTAACCGACGAGCAACTGGCGACGGTGCGATTGCCGGTTGAGCAGCGAGAATTGACCGCGTTGTTGGTCAGTGTGTACGACGAAGAGGGCTTTGGGATCACTTCACAATACCTTCAACAACCTATTGAGCAAGGGAACCTTGCCAGTACCTTGAGTTGGTCGCAGTTCCGTCCGCTACAGGCTCAGACTTCCGCGCAATGTGTGAATCCTGTTCAAGAAGTCGCGAAATTGTTTGCGTTTTTCGTAGCACCCGCCAAATGGATTCTGTTGGCTTTGACCACGTTGATCTGCATTGTCTCTGGCTTGAGTATTTTGGTTGGCATCTACAATTCGATGAGTCAGCGGCACCATGAAATCGCTGTCATGCGGGCCCTTGGCGCGAGAAGATCACACGTCATGTTGATCATGCTCGCGGAGGCGATATTGTTGTCTTTGGCAGGTGGTGCGTTGGGTTGGTTCGGTGGCCATACGTTGAATGCCGCGCTCAGTCCAATTGTGGAAAATCAAACTGGCGTTCCGGTACGTTTCTGGGACTTGGCTCCGCCAGAGCAGATTTTCTCGTTGCTGCAGCCAGCCTTAGGGAACTCAGAATTTGCGGCGGAAATCGTCAAATTTCAAATGTCACCGGAACTGCTACTGATTCCGGGGTTAATTTTATTAGCGGTGCTGGTTGGCGTTTATCCTGCCATTTCGGCCTACCGAACGGACGTCGCCAAGTCCTTGGGCAAATAACCGACCGATTGTTGGCTGAGAATTTGGGAAATGCCTTTGAGAATTTCCCGAAAAACTCGTAGATTAATGGTTGAGCCACGAACTCTTTCCTACCCAAATCAGTAACAGGCTTTCGCCAGTGGTTGCCACTGGGCGAAGAGCCCGAGGGCTGTCGCATGAGTTTCCGGCTTTGCCGTTCGTTGAAGTTGAATTTCTGGACTACCAATTATGTTTCGTAAATTGATCCTATTGACCATCTCTCTGCTCATATCCAGTTGCTGGGGGTATGTTGCCGCGGGAACTGTGCCAATGTCGGTTTGCGCTTGTCCTTTTTGCTCGGCCGTGAATGCAACATTTTCCGAGAACATCAAATCCAACCAGATCGTGGTGTTTGCGAAGCTGACCAAGCAGCCACCTGAAATTGAAGAAGACGATGTCGCGCTGCCCAAGGCAGAATTCGAAGTCGTTACCATCCACAAAGGACAGGAATTTGTCACCGAGGGCATGCGATTCAAGGCCCTGTTGGTCGGCAAATATGATCTGGGGCAAGACTTCCTGGTGATGGGGCTTGATCCGCCCGCAATCATTTGGTCCACGCCGCTTAAGGCCAACGAAAAACTGATCTCGTATATCCAGGCGCTGAAGACACTGCCTGAGGAAGGAGCCGATCGGCTGGCCTTTTTCCAGAAGTACCTTGAGCATGAGGACCCGATTCTGACGTATGACGCCTACGATGAGTTTGCCCGCGCAAAGTATTCGGACTTGATCGCGCTCAAGGACCGTATGGATCGAGCCACACTCATTAAGTGGATCAGCGATATGGAAATCCCAGTCAACCGCCGCCGGTTGTACTTCACGATGCTGGGTGTTTGCGGCAACGCCGACGACGCCTTGAAGTTGGAAGAGTTGATCCGCAGCGGTGACCGCGAGCGTCAGTCGGGACTCGACGCGCTGACAGCCGCCTATCTAACCTTGACCGGCGACAAAGGGATGGACGTGATCGACGAACATCTGCTGTCTGATCCAAAAGCCGATGACTTGCAACTGCTGTCAGTGAAAGCTGCATTGACGTTTCATGCGATGGATAAGGATGCGAATGTAATTTCCAAAGATCGCATTCTCAAATCCTTGCGAAAGTTTCTTGATCGGCCAGCGATTGCCGATGCCGTTTTGCCTGACCTCTCTCGCATGAAAGATTGGTCGGTTCTCGATCGGGTGGTGAAGCTGTATGGCGAACTGGAATCGAACTTTCAAAAGGTAATCATCATCCAGTATTTGCAGGCTTGCCCTTTGGCGGAGGCTAAAGCTCACTTGGAAGAAATCAAGAAGAAGGATCCCGACACGGTTCGCCGCGCGGCCTTCATGAGCGATTTCGATTTCAACGAGACTGATGAAGAAAATAAAGATGAAACCGACAAGCCAAAATCCGATGATGGAAAAGGTGGAGCCGCTGATTCAGATGATGCTTCCGACAAAGTTGATGGCGTTGATAAAGTGGTTGTTCAAAAGGTGCCCGTAGAAGATTTGGTTGCCCCAAATACCTCGAGTAAACGACTGAATGAAACCGCCGAGGTTAATGCCTCACAGCCCGAAGAAGGGACGTTTACCTCGGCTCCCTCTGAACCATTTACACCTGCGGGCGTATCAAATGATGTAGCGGAGGTTGCCCAAGTCGACCGCGAAAATCGTTCCGCGCTGGAATCTGTCCCGACCCAAGAGCCACAAAAAGGTAGCTTCCGCCTCGGCGTTGTAGTCCTTACACTCCCGATGATCGTTAGCTTTGGAGTGTTTTTGTTGATTTGGTCTGTGATCAGCGGTTGGTTTGAGCGATTGATTTTTTAGACTTTTGGGGAATACTACAGGCGAGATTATTACCTTCCCTTATTCGCAAAATCTGACCATGAATTCAGCAGTTCAAACGGATACGTATCTTGCTCCAGTAGCAGAATTCGAGGACGACGGCGTTTACCGCAGCGTTAGTAAGGCCGCGATTACCAGCGTGGCCTTGGCAGTGCTCGGCATCGCCGGGTTTTGGGCACCGCTGTTTGTCGTCTTGCCAGTGCTGGCGATTTGTTTTGGCGTGATTGGACTTTCCAACATTCGCAAATTTCCGGGCGAGCTGGTCGGAACGGGCGCGGCTTGGATCGGCATCGTCGCCGGCTCGCTAATTCTCATGGGTTCGGTTTCGTTTATTACTTATGTCTACATGACCGAAGTTCCCGAAGGATACACTCGGGTAACGTTCTATGAACTCAAACCCAGCTCGCGCAGCAGCCGACTATTCACCGAACGAGCAGAGGAGTTGAACGGTCAAAAGATCTTCATCAAAGGCTATGTTCGACCGGGTAATGAAAGCCGAGGCTTGAAGAAATTTGTGTTGACGGGGGATTTCGGGGATTGCTGTTTTGGTGGAAACCCCAAAATCACGGAGATTATCGGTGTTACAATCACAGGACCCCAGACTGTAGACTACGATTTGCGTTATCGAAAAATCCTGGGTACCTTCCGTCTGAACAAGAGTCCCAAGGTAATCAATGAAAAAGATGTGCCGAGTATCATCTATGAAATCGAGGCCACGGAAGTTCGTTAGTCTACTGGCGGTAATCACGGCGTTGTCGTTGTTCGGCCAAGTTGGGCTCACGCAAGATCGCCTGGCAACCACCTCGGCAAAGATTAAATCCGCCCAAGAGGACGCCAAGCCTTCGGTCATTGATGTGAACTTTGATGACATTAAATTCGAGATGAAGGTCGGCTCGAAATTCCAGGAAGAGATGCTAACCGACAAGATTCGCGGCTATGACGGTAAGACGCTCCGTATTCGCGGATTTATCCGTCCGAGCTTTTCGCAATCCGGGCTCAAGAAATTCGTGTTCGTGCGGGATAACCAAGAATGTTGCTTCGGTCCCGGTGCAGCCCTGTAC
>JBEBGH010000303.1:0-6730 GCA_040081565.1 Pirellulaceae bacterium | reverse complement strand
GATTTATACGATCGTGTCAGCCGGTGCCGGAATGTTTCTGCCCGAAATGGTCTTGTCCTTTATTGTCAGTGGCCGGAAACAAAAGGTTTTTCTCGGTCTGCCGGATGCCCTGGACTTGATGGTGGTGTGCGTGGAGGCTGGATTGGGCCTCGACCAAGCGATGCGTCGCGTGGCCGACGAAATGGGTAACTCTCATGGCACAATTGCCCACGAATTCAAGATTTGCAACCAGGCGTTACAAATGGGACGGGCTCGGGTCGACGTCCTGCAAGACTTGGGGGATCGTAACGGTGTTGACGACTTAAAAACGTTAGCTCAAATCATGATCCAAGTCGATCGTTTCGGGACGAGCATCGGGACCGCACTCCGAACTCAAAGCGATACGATGCGGACACGTCGTCGTCAGTTGGCCGAAGAAAAGGCAGCAAAAACTGCTGTCAAACTGATCTTCCCACTCGTCTTATTCATTTTTCCCGGAATCTTCGTTGTACTTGTTGGACCCGCTGCGATCACTATGGTCAACGAAATGCTCCCAGCCATGGGCAAATAGACTTTTCGCAACTTGTTTTTGCGAAAACTAAGATCAATTCTTCGATCTGATTTTGTTCAATCATCCGATAAAGATGCTACGACCACTTTGCGAAACGAATTCATCGTTTTGTCAAAGTTTAACGACTAGGGTCATTGTTACATTTATAGCACTCGACCGTTGCGCAATGTTGTCTGTCAGGTCGAACGATTACGAAATTGGAGAAAGTCTCATGTTGATTCAAGGACGAACCTTGGGATTTGTGGCAGCCGCAGTTATGGTGTTGACGACAACCGTCGTCAGTGCCCAATGCACAACCTGTCAATCGGATTGGCCCGGAAATGGTGGAGCACACGGCGGTGGACGTCAAGGGCAATTCGCTGAATACCGTGCCCAAGCCGGTGAGCAAGTCAAAAAAATCGAAGACCGCAATCGCGCCTGGATGAAGCCTTTCAACTGTTGGGATCAACAGGCCTACAACCATGTTTGGAGCACCTCCGTGAACGCCGGTTGGCAAAACAATTGCATCCTGCGTGACTGTCATTTTGACGTTGAGACGGGACGACTCAATAATCTGGGGTTATCGAAGCTGGGAGAAATTCTGGCGTCCAACCGCACACAACATGTCTGGGTTGCCTCGCACTTCAGTCCGAAGACTGCTGAAGGGCGGATCGACAACGTTCGTGAAGCGATCACCGAAAACTACGGAGTTGAACGTGCTGATCTGGTCATGGTCTCCACGGAAGAGCCAATTCGCTTCAATGGTTTGCGTAACCAATCCATTAATGCCCAATACAACTCTCAAGTCCCCGTTCCAACTATTCAAACGAGTGCAGGCTCCAGCGGTGGAAGCAGCGATTCGTCGGGCGACTCTGGTTCAGGCGAAGGCGGTCAATAAACCCGAAGCGATTGAGACGAAGACAATAAAAAAAGCTGGCCACCTGGCCAGCTTTTTTTTGTTCACAAAGTCGAAGGCAAACTAAATCGATGAAATCGCTGCTCGGCGCTCGTTGATCTCTTTTCTCAGCTCCACCATGCGGTGGGACTTGCGAATCTGAGCAGCCAAAATCTCGCGACCCTTGGTAGTGTACACGGCCAATGTCTTGAGGCTGGTGTTGGTTTCAGGGCATACAATCGTCACTTGATTGGGAACGATATCTTGAATATGGATTTCGCCATTGTCATGTGCGAAAGAAACCGAGAACTGAATGTTACGACTTTTGTTTTCGTCGTGCCAATTTGCGAGAAACGTGCCCATCGAGCTAATCCTTTTTGTTAATTTCTACAACGATCTTCGAATGACCGTTTATCGGTAAAATTTTCGCGTAAGGCTCACATTGTTTTTCGACGGTCAGAATCGGCAAGGCTCAAAAATGTCGCATTTTTTCAACCTTTGAGTGACGGCTAATTCAAATGTCGATCGACCCAACCTTAATCGCCACTAACGGGGCAAATTAGCCCTTAAACAGCTTTGTGAACACAATCTGGCAAAGGAAAAAAATGTGGCTCAAGCCTGGAATTCGGTGCGGATTTGCGATCGGACTGTCACATTCGCTAGCCGAACGAGTTCAAACGGGCCCTTAGGGGGCATCGTCTAAAGTGGTAATGCGAACGAATACAGAGCTTCGATCCGCGGACGCCGAGATTTCGATTACGCTTTTGGAGCAGTTTGATTGCCAAGTTCAACGCGAATTATTACAAATCTCGACGGAGTTTTTCGTCTCAAGGTAAGGCTAATTCGAACGGCATCGCGTAAAAAGGATAGCGACGGTAGTCTTGCAAACAGTCACTTTCACAGCGTCTACCGAAGACCATTGAGTGGGGAAAATTGTATGTTCAAAATTTCGGTGGCCTGGTTGTCGTTCGGATTATTGCTGAGCACGTTGGTCGCTTGTACTCCCGCAGCGAAGCCCTCGGTAGAGCAGTCTGTCAAAACTGAACAGGATAAAGCATTGACGGCAGTCATTGTGGACGATCTTGGTTTGGGAGAGGCAATTCCCCGCCGTTGGGCCAGTGAGGGTAACGGTACGTTTAAGGTCATCAATGTGACCGAGGACGAGTTTCGCTCGGCGAAATTTGTGTTGCAGCCAGAAGTCGACGTGGTTGTGTTTACGAATCGACTATTCGGTGATTTAATTGCCGAAGGTCAATTGTTGGAGATTGACGAAACGACTGGCTCGTTGGGGATTAACCGGGAAAATATCCTCTCTCATTACCGGGAAAATTTGACCCGGTATGGCAACCAGACGATGGCATTGCCGGTGGGGGCTCCGCAGCTGGCTTTGTTTTATCGCACCGATTTACTTCCAGAAAAGCCACCACAAACCTGGGCCGAACTAACTGCTTTTTTGCCGTCTGGGGACGGCGAAGTTGCAGGTTTTCTTGAGCCATTATCGGGGCCATGGGCCGCTCATTCGTTGTTGGCTCGAGTTGCGCCGGCCATTCGTTTTCGTGGCCGGATTTCGACCGTCTTTGATTTGGAGACGATGGAACCGTTAATTTCGAGCGAGCCTTTTGTCCGTGCGCTGTCGGAAATGGTTGAGCAGCACCGCAAGTTGCAGACCAAGGAATTTCTGTCGCCTAAAGAAGCCTTTGAACGCCTGGTTGCGGGCAAAGCCAAAATGGCGATCACATGGCCTCAGCCATCGGATACAGGTGATTCGCCCAAACTCGATATCGCCGTGACCCGACTATTAACCACTTCTGAATGGTACGACGCCGCGCAAGAGAAATGGGTCAAGCGTGATGAGAACATGCAGCGCAACATTGACTACCTGGGGAGCGATGGACGGCTCGTCGGCATCGCTAAGAACACGTTGCGAGCGAACGAGGCAATCGCTTTTGCCGTCTGGCTCTCGAGCAATCAAGTGAGCCAGAAGTTAATGCCCGAATCGCAGGCCTCAGGTCCCTTCCGTTTGAGTCATCTCGCCTCGGTTGGACTCTGGACGAAAGGCTCGATTCCTGACAGCGCGGTGGATCTCTACGCTGATTTAACTCGCCAAGTGCACGAGGGCGAAATGTGTTTGACCTTTCCGCGAGTCTCGCGGCAATCAGAGTATTTGGACGCGTTGGCAAATGCGGTACGAGCGGCCATTGAAGGACGTTTGCCGCCAACTGATGCACTTGCCGAAGCCGCCAATGAGTGGCAAAAAATTACCGAATCGGTGGGCTTTGAAAAACAGAAAGATATACTACGGCGAACCGAAGGCCTGTTGACCAGCAAGTTCGTCGATTGAAGTTTGGTGCGTTTGGGCTACCCGTTTCCTGGCAGCCGAATTTTGCGGTTTAGCTGGGTCTTCAAAACCGCATTAGGCGTTTCTCGAAAAATCTGCAAAATTTCGTTGACAACCGGCTCCCGTTGCCGATAAACTCATTCATAGCCTCAACTCAAACTTCCGCTGTTAATCGAACGCCATTTTGGAATTATTCCCATTTGGTCGGATCGGTTACTTCTTTACGCGACGGCATCTAATTAAGATAGATGCACCCAAATTCTCCGAGAGGCTAAATCGATGGAAAGATTGCAGAGAAGTTCGTTATCGATCAAATCGCTATTTCGTCTTCGAATTGCTTTATTGGTGACGGTCGCGGTGTGCTTTTTGCCGCAATTTTTGCATGCCCAAATTGTCTACAACCCGATGCATCCAGAAGTCGAGGAAATGGTCCGCAAAGGGATGCGTTACCTGGAGGAGCACCCTCAAGGCAATCCCGGTGAAGCCGTTTTGTCGGCGATGACGATTATCGAGGCGACGAAACGTTACGAGCGTATTGTCCCATCCCAACACCCGCTCGTAACCCGCGCCGTTTCAAGAATCCTCGATGACATTCAGTTGCTCAGTGAAAAGGAAGGCAACGATAGTCCACTGCGGGGCGGCGGCATTTATTACATTGCCATTTCAATCATTTTGCTGTTGGACTTGGGTGACGAACAATACCGCCCGCAAATTGAAACGCTGGTGGAAGAAATGTTTCGAAAGCGAACCCAGCACGGGGCCTATAGTTACACCAAAGATCAGCCGAGTGATGCCTCGCAATCACAATACGCGGCTTTGGCATTTGCCGTTTTGAAGTTGCATGGATTCAAAGTTTACACGACGGAAGCGAAGGATTTGCTGGAGTGGTTTTGTCGAGCACAGACTCCGGAAGGGAGTTGGTATTACCACTACTTCGGCACCAACATTGTCCCGCGGGGGGATTCGGTTCTCCGTGGCTCCCGCCATTCGACCGGTGCCAGTTCGATTTACGTTTTGTCTGACTTGTTGAATTTGAATAACCGCAAAAAAGGCGTCAATGCCGCCGGTCAGGCCTTGGGATTACTGCCTCCTTCGGTTTCCGTTTATGTGCCGCCTGATCGCGAGAAGGATCCACTCGCCGAACAAACCGGACCCCTCGTTAGTTTTGATGCGGGACTTTTGAGTGGGACCAAGGCAAAATCAAATCGCTGGCTAGCGGCGAACTTCAACCTTTCGCTTGACGAAGCCTGGAATTATTACTTCATGTATGGTCTCGAGCGTTATGCCTATTTTCGAGAAAAGGCCGAAGGTCAAATTACAGAAATTCCCGATTGGTACGACCAGGGTGTCGAATTCCTCAAGGCCAATCAAGGCACCAATGGAGGCTGGCCCCCAGCCGCGGGCGGCGGTGAACAATCGACCTCGAATTCCACCTGTTTCGCAATTTTGTTCTTGGTCCGCGCCAGTGAGTTGCTGATGGATGACGCGGCCAACAGCACTGTAAAAGGCGGTTTGGGTTTCGCGGAAAATAAAAAACTAGAAAACAAAGGCGGCGAAGTTGTGGCCGACCAAATGGTCAAGGGTTTTCAAAACATCATGACCCTGCTGAAGAACGCCAAGTCAGAGGACGACATTGCAATGTTGATGGATGCCCTCGGACCGGCCATCAAGGAATTCACAGAAGACAAGGACAAATCGCGCACGGAACAACTGCAGTTTCTCCGCGGTTTAATGACGGATGAATCTTACATGAAACGGAAGATCGCCGTGCGGTTTGTTTCTGCTACACAGGACCTCGATAACGCGCCGGCCTTGCTGTACGCACTTTCCGACCCGGCGCTGGATATTTGCGAAGAGGCGCACAATGGGCTCCGTCTGATCAGCCGCAAGGTTGACGCCTTTCCGTTGTCGGCCAATCCGACGAAGATTGAATTTCTGGATTTGAAAGCCAAATGGACGAAGTGGTACAAGGGCATTCGCCCCGACGCCAAATTGATTGACGAATAAAACGGTCAAACAAGGAACTCAGTATGAGCAGTGAAATTATCCCTCACCCAAAACTCTCGGTTGAAACTTCGGTTTCACAGTTCGACAAGGTTAATGGATTCCTCGTCGCCGCCTTGGTGATGGTTGGCTTGATCGTTTCGTTTCTATTTATGGTTTGGCTTACCTCGATCATTAAATTCAAGCCTGCGACTCCGACGTTGTTTATCGAAGAGCAACCTTACGGGGATGAAAAACCAGAGGGTGTTGAGGATGACGTCTTGGAACCGGGTGTTGAGGAATTCCCGGAAGTCGAAACGCCGCAACTTGCCGATGCGTTGGAGGCCGTGACCAACGCGCTGTCATCGGTGCGGGCCAATATGGAACACCGCGATGGCGACGCTGCGCAAATGGGCAAGGGCCGCGGATTGGGCTCACGAAATGGCGGTGATGGCACCGGCAAGGGCGATATCATTCCGGAACATAAGCGTTGGAAAATTGAATACTCGGCGAACTCGACCGAAAAATATGCCGACCAATTGAGCTTCTTCAAAATCGACCTGGGAGCTGTTAACAAACTCAACAATGAAATTGTGAGAATGATCGACCCAGGTGGAGCTGCCCAAATCGTTCGCAGCACCCGCGCCCAGGAAAAGAAGTCGGTCTATTTCGCCCACGAACGCCCACAGCTGGCGAAATGGGAAGAAGCCCTGTTCAAGCGGGCAGGCGAGACGATGACCCACAGTTTTACAGTGCAATTTTATCCGGAATCGACTCGTTCGATGCTCCGGCAACTCGAAGGGGCTCACCTCCAACAGAACAAACGGACGTTGCGTGAAGTGCAAAATACCTTTTTCAAAGTTGTTCCAGCCGGCAGCGGTTTCGAGTACAAGATCACTAACATGATCTATCGCCGCCGGTAAGTTAGACGTCTCGTTCGTGAATCTCAGCTAATTTTCCGCTGAAAGGGATGACATGGCAGAAC
>JBEBGH010000302.1:0-6731 GCA_040081565.1 Pirellulaceae bacterium | reverse complement strand
TCGCCGATGAGGATTGTCCCAGGGGCGATCGCTGCGCTCGACCAGTTGCTCGCTTGGATCGTCCCAGCACTCTAATTCTACCAGCGAATACAACCAGCCCCTGAGGGCCTTTTTTGTGGCAATATCAACCCACGATTTGTTTAATGCGATCGCCTAAAGTGCAGTTTTACGGTCAAAGTCCGGAAATTGATCGGCCAGTACTTGCGGCCCCTTTCTGAGCACTTAAGATCTGTAAATGAGGGTCTTTCAATTCACGATTCGTTCCTGTGCGTTTGTCTGTTTATCAAAATCGAGGTCAGCCATGATCAACCAAAGAAATCGACGCCCGCTGATTCAAAAATCAAGCACCAGCTCCCGCGAGTTATATGCAGTGCTTGAGCCGCGAATGATGCTGACAACGACTTTCTACTTCGACTTTGGCGCAGGTCTGCCAATTGCCGGTCTCAATACCGACGTCACGGCTTTCCGCGATATCGCTGGTGCCAACTCAGGTACCGACCTGGCATTGGATGCCGGCATGAATGCCGGAGATGATCTCAACATCGCGCGACTCGCCTACGACTTTGATGGAAACGGAACCCCGGGCGAAGTCAGCGATGTCAACGCATTGGCCGCCGCAGCCCTGCCTTTGATCCAACGCGCTTTGGAACCATACGACATCGACGCGGTCATTGTCTCAGCCACCTCTCTTGCGGACGTGGGGACGACCCTGGCAGCCAACGCCGGTGACGCGAGCGGAGAATTCGACGCGTACAATTTTGTTACGACCTTTACATCAACCACATTGGTAACGATAGCGAATCCGACTGGATCGGTAGGGATTTTCGCTGGGCTGTTTGGTCTTGCCTCGCGTCCGGATTTCAATGGCGCTGCAGGGAATTTTGTCGACGAAGTAACGCAAAGCTACGCCGACAACATATTCAATTCCACGCCTGGCACGGCCGGGTCGGCTGCTTTCAACGCGAACCTGGCCCAACGCACGGCTTACACGGCAACCCACGAGGGTGCTCACACGATGGGATTAAGGCATGCCATCAACCTGCCGGCGAGCGGTGACGTCATCCGCCTTGGATCCAACACTCGGGACAACCCGTTCATGATCACGCGGTTTGATCTGGCGCGAGCGGACGGCCCGTCGTCGCCTGTCAACAACTACGACATGTTCGCAGCCGATGCCGACATCGGACTTCGCGATGCCAACACGAATGGCATTCCCGACCTCGCGTTTGCTTCCGGAACCGGTGCACATGACTTGATCGATCTTGATCGCAACAGTGCCACGGTGATTGATGTTGACGTCGAGGCTTTCAGCGACCAAGCCATGACGGCTTCATTGGGTTCAGAGATCTATTCCATTGATCTGACCACCGGAACGGAGTCCGACGTTCTGGTCGATGCGGGCATTAACAACGATGAGGTGCGCGTAGATGCCACCATCGCGGCTGCCATGCGGCTACGTGGCGGCGCTGGTATCGATGGCGTTGGGACTGAGAACGATTTACTAACCTTGCAGAGCGGCGGGTTGACCGGGGTCTATATTCCGGGAGTCGGATCAGGCACCGTCAACTATGCAGGCGGGGTGAGCATTCAGTACTCCGAATTTGAAAACGTTGAGGCAAACGGAATTCCCATTCAGGTCCTTCCGCTGACTTTGAGCAGTAATGCAATTAACGAGAGCGGAAGCCTGATGCTCAGCGGGGAGTTCGTCAACCTCGACACTATGGATACGCACGAGGTGACCATTCATTGGGGTAATGGGACCAGCACTCAATTCCAGCTGGCTGCTGGAGTGCGGACCTTCTCCCGTTCACATGTTTACGATGATGACAACCCCACGGGAACCCCGTTCGATCCCTACGACATCACTGTGACCATTACGGACATGGACGATGGTACGGGTCAGGCGATGGCGCAGGTTCAAGTGAACAATGTCGCCCCGACCATCACATTGATTGGCCTGAGTTCGGCCTCCATTGACGAATCGGAATCGATGACTGTTTCTGGTACCTTTGCAGATCCGGCGTTGGGAGTCGTCACCGAGACTTTCAGTGGAGCGGTCTTGTGGAGCGATGGTGTGATTACCATCCTGACGATCGATGGCTCGTCCGGCACGTTCAGCACAACCCGCACGTTTCTCGATGACGATCCGATGACCGGAACGTCGTCAGATCTCTTCACGGTTGCCATAACGATCGATGACGACGACCTTGGAAGTTCGGGATCAGAGGTCTCGCCAACACTGACCGTTAACAACGTAATCCCGGTGATCGAAAGCTTCTCCAGCGATGCCACCTTCGAAGACAAAGCGATGGAAGGCGAACCGGTCAACATCTCCGCCTTGTTCACCGACATTGGGATCCTGGATACTCATTCGGCGACCGTGGACTGGGGAGATGGCAACATCGAACCCGTCACTGTGTCGCCCGGGGTACCGGGGACGGGGACCGTCAGCGGTACCCATGCCTATGTTTACGGGGGAGTTTACACGATCACTTTGACATTGACGGACGACGACACCGGCATTGCGGTTTCCGATACGATCGCAGTGGTGACCGGAGTGGGCTTGAACAACGGCGTGCTGTATGTGATCGGTTCGCCGACCAATGACACGGTTTCCATCAACCAAACAGGCCGAGGTTCGGTGAAAGTGCATGCCTCGTTCATCCCGGAAGAATTCCGGTCGTATCCTGTGTCGGGCATTGACACCATCATCGCCTACCTCTGTGAAGGCAACGACAAGATGACGATTTCCAGTCACGTCGGGTTATCGGCGATCCTTCACGGAGGCGGAGGCAATGACATGCTGCATGCCGGCGGCGGAAACACCGTCCTGTTGGGCGATGCCGGCGATGACTGGCTGATTGGACAGGGCGGACGCAATATTCTGATTGGCGGCACGGGGCGCGACCGACTGGTCGGTGGTCGCGGCGATGACGTCCTGATCGGTGGCAGCACCGACCAGGATCATGATGATCTCGCCCTGAGTACGGCTATGATGATCTGGTCGGACGCAATCGCAAGCTACGATGATCGCGCCCTTGATGTCGCCGGTCTGTTGGACGTAATCGATGATGGCGAAAGGGACCGACTGACTGGAAGCAGCGGACGAGACTTGTTTTTCGCTGGCCTAGGTGACATCCTGACGGACGTCCGCGATGACGAATGGGTAATCTAATATCCGCAGCGTAACCGAAGTTTGTCAAACTTGACCGGTCCGGAATCTTGGGCCGGGATGGATACTGACCGGATGTCAAAATCCGATGAGTGAACGACCGACAATCACTGTTCAACGTCCGTCGCACAGGTAAGTTCGCGATCGCGTACCAATGCCCGGCTCCCGATTTGGCTGGCCGTGGGACTACTTGCGGTTCCATTCGAGGACTTGGCGATCCTCGAGAAGGCGAGATTTCAGTTTGTTGTAGTCGAGATCGTGAAGGGTTGCGTTGTCGTCGATTGCCAGACAGGCGGCGGTTGCTGCTGACTGGGCGAGGACCATGAAGACGGGTTCCATCCGGATCGATCCGTAGGCGATGTGCGAAGCTGACAGGCAGACGGGGACGGTCAGATTGGTGCATTCCGAACGGCGGGGAAGGATGCTTTCCCAGGCGATGGGGTAGGGCGGAAAGCCGCCGACTTGAACGTCTCCTTCGTTTCGGACATGGCCGTTGGCATCGACATAACGCTGCACGTTGTGCGAGTCCATCGTGTAGGCAGCCAGTCCAACCGGGTGATAGGCAACTACCTTGCCCTGACAATTCGACTGGGTCATCACATAATCCGAGACCATGCGGCGGGCTTCGCGAACATACAACTGATGCGACCAACCGCCATTGTCCGTGAACTCGTCTCGACAAGTGCCCCAACGGGAAAATTCTTGGCGTAGCTGTTTGGGCACTCGCTCATTGTTGGCCAGCGTCCACATCAGCCCCCGAGTCCAGTTGAGATGCTCCTGGTAAATCCGATCACGCGTCGCATAATCGGCTTCGGCCCATTGGTGGCTGTGGCCGATGAAGTCCGTCGAGACCCCGAAATTATTGTTGGCGTCGGTTTTCAGGTTCGGCATCATCAACGGGTTCCACGGCGCACGCTTTTCACCGGCTTCGAAATTTCGCAACAACAACTCGTACTGGATCGGGTCGTAGCCGTCAGGCTTTTCAAATGCCATACGGTTCTTCGGTTCGTAAGTCGCACAGATGCGAATGTTGTAGGTCTGCACGAGCCGGTCACCTGAACCATCAGCTGCTGGCGGTTGGGCATTGATATCCGGCAACAAACCGCTGGATGGATCGCCGGGAATTCGATACGGATCAACGCCGGGTTGAAGCTGGTGATGAATCGCTCTTGCAGTTTGAACTCCATTCAAGGTTTCGCCGTGGACTGAGTTCGCTTCACGACCAATCGTGAATGTCACGTCGGCGGCCGCCATCAAGTCCCCTTCGTAGGTCGCATCGATGAATTGTTTTGCAGCGAAAACTCTACCATCTTCGGCTTCGATCGATTGAATTACTCCATTGGATTTTCGGACGCCGTCGGTTCGATTGAGCCTCGTCTCGCAAACGACGGTGATTTTTTCATGCTCCACCCAACGATCCATAATCGACTCGGCCACATGCGGTTCAAAAACCCACATCGCATCCGACTCGGTATTAAGGTCACCACGGGTGAATCTTTCTGCTGGCTCGAAAACCCATGCTTTCTCTTCCAGATAATGCTGTTTTACTTGCCGGTAAAACTCGCGCGACAATCCGCCAATCGCTGCTTTGTTGCCGATATCCGTGGCCCCCAAAGCTCCCGATGTCAGCCCACCCAAGTGTTTTCCCGGCTCAATCAAAACCACTGTCTTGCCCATTCGCGCACATTGCACGGCAGCGACGACGCCCGCCGAAGTTCCTCCATAAACCACAACGTCTGCTTCGACATTTTGGAGACCCAAAGCTGCATTGGCATCGAAAATCCAAAACAAGATGAGAACGGTCGTGACCAACCGCTGCCAGAAAATGTAGCCCAATGCAATTGTCCAATCAGGCGATTTCGTTGGCCAACTCATGCTGTTCACTTCAGTTCGTTTCACCATGGATTCTGTGATCGATTCCCGCATTTTTCGCCGTATATTTTTGTCCCAATCTCCCGCAAATTGTTGAGGACGCCAAGAATAGCCAAGCGGGATTAGTTGTGGATTTGTAGTATAACGCCTTCGCGAGTGTTCATGATTCGCAAATTATTTAAGCAACAAAGAAATAAAGTACCGTACCCCGGACGAGTTGGTATCGCGTCCGAGAACACCAAACTTTGAAATTCATTAGATTTCCTGGAAGGTCATCGATACTTTTCCAGCCGGCATGCGTTTAGTTTATTGACGGACTGGCACCGACGATAATTTTCGGGAACCAGAACTTTTTCGCGAACCAATGCCGTAGAAGTGCGTCTATCCCTGCAACACGCGACGAATGCTGTCGCGGAACAAGAAATCTAAAAAGCAATCTATAACTGGATATGAGATCATGACTTTAAAACGGCTGAGTACCAAACGATTTAATGGATATGAGGGGCGTATCGTGTCGCTAGACGCGAATACGCTCCTCGGTATCCATTATTTTGGGCATCCACATCGGAGGTAACACTCGGCCGTACTAACGAAGCAACGTTGGCGAACCCGGTGTTACCCAAAGTGACACCGGGTTTTTTCGTGCCCTGAGCGAGACTTCAGGTAACAGGTTTCAGGCTTCAGGCTTCAGAGAACACATTTTGCCATCAAAAACTGAAGCCTGAGGTCTGACACTTGAAGCCTGATCATGGACTGGTAGCTGAGACGGCATAGCAGCGGTCTGAAGAACCGCAGAGGAGGGTTCGAGCACCTCCCAGTCCACTGAATGAGCACCTGGCAAAAACACACATGAAAACAATTGCGCTAAAGGTGCGCACCTACACAACCAACAACGGCTCGTTCGACTTCTGGTGAGGTCACTGGTCTTTCAAGCCAGCTTGGTCGGGTTCGAATCCCACACGAGTCGCTTAACAGGCGTCAGGTTTCAGGCGTCAGGTTTCAGGTAATTCACTGAAGTCTGAAGTCTGACTCCTGGAGCCTGATCAACAGGCGTCAGGTTTCAGTAAATGCAATGAAGCCTGAAGTTTGATTCCTGAAGCCTGATCCGATCTTTGACAATTTGATTGAGCCAACAAACGGCGTCCATGGTGTAGTGGAAACCCGTCTCCTTGCCAAGGAGAAATTGCGAGTTCGATTCTCGCTGGACGCTTTGGTCAGGCTTCAGGTTTCAGGAGTCAGACTTCAGGGAACGAAGCAATCCGTTAAGGACACGCCCAGTCTCATTGGCAAGCGAGATGGTTTCTTTGGCGGACTGTGATTCGAGAAACCCCAAGCGTTCGGCGAGTGACAGTTGATACTCGACTTCGCACACTGAACCATACGCAATTTCAAGAAAACGAGAGTAATCAGCTTGCGAAGATTTTGCACAGCCTTCAACGATGTTTGATGGAACTGAGACTGCAGCCCGTCTTATTTGCGAAGTCAGCCCGAACATTTCTTCCTTTGGAAACGATTTAGTGCATTTGTAAATTGCCAGTACAAGTTGATCTGCCAATTCAAACGCACGAAGTTTGCGATAGTCTCGAATGTTGTTTTCCTGAAACCTGAACCCTGAAGTCTGAAACCTGATTTTATTCCTGTGGGTCCTGTGTCGGTACGGGAAGGCCAGGCAGGTCTCAGGAATCAG